>JBATRZ010000027.1:0-3088 GCA_049292975.1 Saccharimonadales bacterium (SeqCode)
TATCCATGCAATGAATCCCATATTATTCTCCTTATATATTGCGTTTGCCCGCTTGATGGGTGTCTAGCAGCCAAACTAAAACCAGTCCTGTTATGGCAAAAACCATGATTGATAGTAACGTTTCAACTTCAAAACGCGCCATGCCTGCAGTAGCCTCGGTTATGTAGAAGTAGCGCAGCGGCGCAACCAAGGGATCCGTCATGTCAGTTATTAGCAAAACCAAGCCATTCGCAGGTATGGCGCCAAACAGTGCTAACAAGAAACGGATAAACAGTAAACCGCTGAAAAACCATACTACAAGCTGGATAAAGCCTTGAAGTCCCGGCACCAGGCTTAGGACAGCATATTTAGCCTGCCGCCTCTGCCTGCCGGCAGACTGTAGCGTCTCAGGCATCGGTCAAAAAACTTCCTTTCCGTAATATCCCGGGCTTAGCGGCTAATCTGGTCAAGCTCTGGGAACTGTTTGGTCTTTCTTGCTAAGAACGACTGTATCTTCAGCTCTAATGCTTCTTGTTTCATAAT
Source organism: Saccharimonadales bacterium (SeqCode) (assembly GCA_049292975.1). Taxonomy (GTDB): domain Bacteria; phylum Patescibacteriota; class Saccharimonadia; order Saccharimonadales; family JACDBH01; genus JBGSWE01. Next base: position 523 of record JBATRZ010000027.1, read on the forward strand.
ATTCTCCTTATCATTATCTCCTTATTTACAATGCTTATGTTTGTTAAGGTCCCTGCTCCAAATTACATAAAACAGTATCTATATAATAGGCGGACGCTAGTGGTTATTCTGTGAAACTAGGTACTGGTAATTTGTGAAATGCATTACAAAATGAAATGATAGGGTAAAATAGCTGTATGGTGCATAAACTACCTTTTAGTAGTACGGCCCAGGCTAAGCGCTATCCGAAGGGCAATCTGGTGTTGTTCCAGGGAGAAGTACCACGCTATGGCTTCTATGTCGTGTCCGGCAGCCTTAAATTATATGCGATCGACAATGACGGTAACGAACGGGTAGTCGGCTTCTGCTCCGAGGGTGATATATTTCCGCTAGACTGGTTGCTGGGCGGCAGCAAATCGGCTTTGTTTTATTACGAAACCGTCACCGAGAGCCAGCTTATACCGCTTACAAAAGCTGATATCCAGCAGAACAAGGACGTAGCGCGCCACACCCAGGCCACCTTGGTGCGCGATTCGGCCAGCGCGCTGCTGAGGAATCTTGCCCTTCAGCAATCTAACGCCACAAATAAGATCCTGTACCTATTCTTTTACCTGGCTGTGCGTCACGGCAAAGAGGTTGGAACGGGTCTGTATAATCTTGGCCTGCCGCTTACACACCAGCTTATCGCTGATAACCTAGGTCTTACACGCGAGACAGTTGCATCTGAAATGAGCAAGCTCAAAAAAGCTGGTGTCGTCGTTTACCGCCGCAAGCAATACGTGGTAGACAAATCCCTGCTAGTCCGCACCGTAGGCAAGGAAATAACCACCAACTTCACGTCTTAAATCTTTCCAGGATAGCGTTTGCGCGCACTAGAGCTATCTTTACCTAGTGCAGATCAGGATGAAAACCGAGCAAAAATCCAAAGCTGTATCTCAATACTGTTTTGGATTTTGCCGCAGGTTTTCGCCTGATATGTGCAGGTAAAATAGTTCTAGGACACATCTTCGATAATTTTTAGAAGATCCTTTGGTGAAGCCCAGGCCTTAAGAACGTATTTGTCTACGCCCAGGGCAAAGGCCTCATCAATCTCTTTCTGCAGGTCAAAGTTGCTAAAAAGCACAATTTTACTGCGCTTCTTGCGGCCTTGTTTAGCGTAAGCCTTAAGGAAGCCTATGCCGTCAACATTTGGCATTTTTAGGTCCAGCAGAATGATGTCAGGGCTGAAATCTTCAAGTTTCTGCAAAGCCTCTTGACCGTCAAACGCAACTGCGACTTTATGGCCGGATTTTGTCAGGATAGTCTCGTAAGCATTGTTCAAGACTTTCTCGTCTTCAACTACGAGTATTTTTCGCTTGCTCATTGTCATACAATATCCCTCATGTTTATTCTTGGGCAGTAATATTTTTTACAGTTTTATTGGGCAGGTATACGGTGAATGTTGAACCTTTGTGGCGGACAGACGCTACCTGTATCTTGCCGCCATTTAATTCAGCCAAATATTTTGACAGGTACAGACCAATCCCGGAACCAGCTTCCTGGCGCGTAAGCTCATTGGGTATGCGCGAAAACTGTAAAAATAGCTTCTTCATGTCTTTTTTATCTATGCCTACGCCGTTATCCTCAACACAAACACTGCTGTCCGTGTGGTGCTTGCACACGACGACTTTTATTTTGCCGCCGGCCGGCGTGTACTTGATGGCATTGCTGATAAGGTTTTCTAATATCATGCGGGTGCTGTGTAAATCAGCCACCACGGGTACTAGTTTTGCCCGCTGTTTGATAGATATCGTGTGGCCGGCTTGCAGGACCTCTGATTGCATATCGGCCGCCACATTATGCGCAAGTTCGCCTAGGTCGAACTTTTGCGGGCTGATAATCACGCGGCCGGCGTCAGCCTTGGCCAGATACAAAAATTCGTTGATGATACGGAGTTGCCGTTCGTTGCTGTCATTTGCTTTCTGAAGCATTTCTTTTTGCTCCTTGGTGATATCGCCGACAAATCCTTCCAGGACCATGCCAAGATACTGTTTAACGCCTGTAGCTGGTGTACGCAGCTGGTGGGAGGCAAGCGACAGCATGCTGTCCTTGGCGTTTTCGAGCTTGCGGTTTTCGGCTTCGGCAAGATGACGGCTGCGCCTCTGCAGCAGCAGGTAGACTAAACCGGCGACCAGCAATGAGAACACTATGCCCCCGATGGCGATACTGTTTGGCCGTGTACGTATGGCTTCGGGTACGATGTCCAGACGGGCGCTATAAATGATGTTCCACGTCTGGTTGTTCATGCGTATCGAGCCGGATCTTACGTACCGGTATGGACCTTGTTTGTCAGACTCATACCGCCTGTACAGCAGATTTGCCTCGGATGAATCATCGCCGCTGTAGACCTCGACATTAAAACTCTCGTCCTCGCCCTTGAAGATGCCTTCAAACAAGTCGTCAGCTATAAACGGCATGTAGATATACCCCATAACGGCGGCACGTCTTTCTTCGGCCGTCGATATAGGCAGCCCGGCGGAATTGACAGGGTAATACGCATAAACACCGTGCTTAAGGCCGCCGTCTGGCTGTTTGATTGGTACGACAC
>JBATRZ010000028.1:0-3230 GCA_049292975.1 Saccharimonadales bacterium (SeqCode)
GCTAGGGTGGCCTGGTTGCAGAAATTAATGTCGCTGCCTGCAAAAGACTTTTTGAAACCCGCCGCCATAGGCGCGTAATCCCAAGTATTCTTATCTGCCTCTTGGTTGATGGCATCATGGGCTATCCAGTCACCGGTGGCCAGCATGCGTATGGTGCTGGTATCTTCTGGCAAGTCTTGGCTGTCTGCGCTGTTATTTGCCGTTTCTAGATTCTTGTCCTGGCCCTTGCCGGCGTACAGCAGGATGTAGCCGCCGATACATAATAGTGACAGGAGTACGACGACGATAGTAAGCACGATAAGACGCTTGCGCCGGCCAGTATTGAACCTGGGCTTGATATCAGGGTCATACCGCCTGGGATCTGGCTTGGGCGCACTAGAATTACTTGGACGAGCCTCAGACATGGATGCAGGACGAGGCGCGCCCGAGGAACGACCGGAGGTGTATTCATCATACGCCGAGGACGTACCGGAGGGCTGTAACGGGGTCCCCGCGGAACCTGTTCCGTGGGGTAAGGGCGAAGTCATGCGCCTTGTCTGTGGCTCGTCTTGGTCTTGTTCCACCATTTAATAATACCTGATGATTCAGCCGCATCGGAACTAACTATGACGCGCTTGTAGCGGTCTGCCGTAGTCTCCACTACCAGTACGTTTACGGCCCTGGGTTTGGCAAAGCCCATTGGCCGGCGGATAAACATAAAATCCCAGCCGTCTTCCGTCCAGTACGACCCGGCCAGCAGCCTGGTCGGCATGTGCGTGCCGGGCATGCGCACTTCCCATTTTTTCCAGTCACGGAACTCGGGTTCAAAACGGACATCGGTTATGGTATCTGCGGGGATGCTGATCTTGGCTCTAAGCGCCCAGAATTGTTCGCGGCCGTGCAGCTCCAGGCTGATGCCCTCCTTGTTTGTGGTGATGGTCATATCTTCCCGCTTTCACCAAACATAGGATTCAGCGCAGCCGAATTAATGCAGAGCCGCTTGCCCGCCGGTTGGGCAGGGGCATTCTTGAAGACATGTCTAAAGTGGCTGCCGCAGGCAGCGCACGGGTAATCACCCGCTTCATGATTGTGGAGTAATGCGCCTACTAATGGGGCTTCGGCTGCGCCATGCCTAAGTACCGCTAATTGCCCGGCGGCCAGTTTGTCTTTCCGCTCGTAATCGCCATACTCCATAGCCTTATTATGCCCTTATATAAAGTGCCGGTGTGTACGAATTCCTACTTGACTGCACTAGCATCATACCGCCTAGCCTGCTGTCCGGCGGTGCCGGCCGCCCGCTAGCGGCGATGTTTAGCGATGCCTGCGCACAACTTTGCCGCGCACTAATACGAACACGCGAAAGACTAGCTCAAGGAAGACAAGAGAGGCTGCAAGCGAGACTATAGGGCTAAGAATGTAGTTGCGCCAGCTCATACCGCTATACATGCTTGCGTCTTGGCCGATGTTTGCAACCCTGTTTCCCAGCTCGTACACCGGCAGGAACATAAACTGTGTCACTAAAGTGCCCAGTATGATGGCCAATACCAGCGAGGCGGCATCCCTGCGTTTTAAGATCTTGACGATATACATCTTCATCCTCCTGAATTATTTGATTTAAGTATACATGAGTGTCTCATAAAGCCCTGCATTTGGATGCCCGGTGCAATTTCTTGACGAACAAACGGACCGAGCCGTATATCATTACGGCCAGGGAGTATTGTTTGGCAAAAATTGTGCTGGGCGCCAAAAAGGCCGGTTGCAAACGGGTTCTGCTCGTTTCAACCGGCCTGGTGCAGGGCTTCAGGCGTCTTTCTTTTTGTCGAGCTTATCGAGCTTCAGGCCCTTGACCACAAAGTATATAACCGCTGCAACCGCGATAAAGCTGATAAAGCTGGCCAGCACGGCACCGTAGCTAAGCCGGTTGATACATTGGCCGCCAGCATCCTTGTCCAGGCATAAATACATACTGGGCAGATCTGTGCCGCCCGGCAGCAACCAGCCAATGATGGGCGTTATAACACCGTCTACAATGGATTTTACGAACACGGTCGATGCAGTACCAATCGCCAAACCAACCGCCAGGCCCACCACGCCCTGCTCGCGGATAAAGTTCATGAAGCCTTTGGCTTGTTTATTGAGGCGTTTTTCTTCCTGCTCCTTCAGCTCGTCTTTAGCCTTCTCTACTAAGTCGTGTGCGATCTCTTTCGCGGTTGGGTGGATCTGTTTACCTTTAGCCATAAAAACTCTCCTTTTGCTATCAGATTACCATATTGTCTCTGGGAAGAGCAGCCGGAGCGTCCGGCTCTTTACCCCGCAGAACGGGTTCCGCGGGGTAAGGTAAGAAACCATAGTCCAGAGGGCACCCGCTTCGGCGGGGCTGCGCATGAGTGTCTCATCCGTCCTATCTACATTACTTCGGGGGCATTGATGCCCAATAGGTTTAACCCCTGCTTTAGAATATGCGCGTAGGCGGCCACCAGGCCAAGCCGCAGGCTGGCGCGCTCGTCACCGATGACGCGGTTGGTCTCGTAAAAACGGTTGAAGCTTTGGGCCAGTTCATACAAATAGGCGGCGATATGGTGCGGCATCAGCTCGTCAGTGGCTTGGGCGACGGCTTCGTTAAATTCACCTATCTTGCGTACCAGGCTGCGTTCGCCAGGCTGCAGTCCGCCAGCAAGCCTAAATTCCGCACCATCGGCCTTGCGCAGGATGCTGCAGGCGCGGGCATGGGCGTATTGCAAGTACGGCCCGCTGTTGCCCTCTAGTGCCACTGATTCGGCCGGATCGTAGACGATGTCACCGCCGATACGCTGCTTTAAAAACGCATATTTTACCGCTCCCAGCGCTGTTTCGTGCTGGTCTTTGCCGCTAATGGCACGATTGGCCTCTGCCGCGGCATCCAGTACATCAGCCGCCCGCAAGATGCTGCCCTTGCGGCTGCTCATCTTGGCCCCGCCGGCTAAACGGATCATGCCGTGGGTCAGGTGGCTGGTACGCCCGGTGATTTCCGGATAGAAATGATGCAGCACCGCCATGACTACTTTCATGTATTCCACAATGTCATTACCGGTAATCATAATGCTTTTATCAAAATGGTAATCGTTCCACTTGGAGATGGCCAAGCCAAGATCCTTGGCCTCGTATGTCGGCAGGCCTTGGGATGTCAAAAAAACGCGGGTATGCAAGCCACGGTCCTCGCCCCTAAACACGACCGCCCCGTCCGAATGCTCAAGGATACCGCGATCCAGGCC
>JBATRZ010000029.1:0-2315 GCA_049292975.1 Saccharimonadales bacterium (SeqCode)
CTCAAGCGCGCTGCCAATTCCCACAGCAGGCGTGACAGATCTTTTTGCAATTTTATCTGTAATTTTTGGAGCTCAAATGGCCTTAGGCAGAAAGACGTTATGGCTTCCAAGGCGATGGGAGAAGTTAAAGCTCAATAAGACACTGACAAAGAAAATCCTACCTTCACTGGTAAAGATGATAGGGTGGTTAGAAAAGTTTTCAAAACCGAGGTGGTCATTCATGCTCAAGGGCAAGCTGGCGGACTCAATGATAGGCGTTGGGGTTGCCTTCTTTGCGGCCGCAACAACTGCTGCTCCACCCTTTTCGGGTTTAGACACTTTGCCTGCGCTCGGCGTAGTGTTGATTTCTATCGGTATGATCTTAAAAGATGGACTTATTACTGCGATAGGCTTTAGCGTTGGGGTCAGTGGAATAATGCTACAGTTCTTCTTGGGAAAAGCTGTAGTTAAGTTTATACATGGTCTATTTTAAACTGACTAGTCTAAGTTACAACGATAGCTAAATCTCTAATGCTTGATGACCCTGCCGCTTACAGCGTATACTTAGAGTATATGAATAAAAAAGCTAAAAAAATATCTGAAATAGACTTATTAAAACTACTGATTCTTAGAGACATAATTTTGAGCATTTTAGTGAACAGGGTTGTTTCTAGTTTTAAGTCAAAATCACAAACTCTTATTTTGAGTATTTTTTCAACCTACTTTTTTGTGAGGCTTGGAATGATCGATAAAATATCAACCTTTGTAATAAGCGGGAAAGTTATTGGAACTGATTATATTGTCAACCTGAGCGATGTCGTCGTGGCTTCATCTGCGGTACTGCTAATTATCGTGTCTAGGTTGATCTCCAAAAGTCTTAGGGCTGGAAGAAAATCCCAGGAGCAAAAAAAAAGGATTGAACTAAGAGCAGAAAAGCGATACCCGTTTGAACTAAAGGTGAATATAGCTTAACTGCTTAATCCAGGCTTAGGCTGGGTAGATTTCTAGAACTTTACCCGCAATATTTTTTCGGAAATAAGTGTCGTGGGATACATAGAGAATTGCGCCAGTGTAGCTCTTCAGCGCTTCTTCGAGTTCTTCAATACTCGGTAAGTCAAGATGGTTAGTTGGTTCATCTAGAATTAGAAGGTTTGGATCTGATGCAAACATCTTAATTAGCTGCAGACGGGCTTTTTGACCTCCAGAGAGAGTCGCAACCGGTTGTCCGCCATCTCTTGCCGGCTCAAAAAGATAGCGGCTAAGGATTGTGCGCAGCTCCGTGTCAGTCAAACTTAAATCTAGACTACTATAAAAACTATAGATTGCATCTTCCAGTGTTAGATTCAGGTAGCTTGCTTCAAGTTCCTGTTCATAAATTCCAATTTTAGCAAGTGGAGTTAGTTCGATTAAGCCTCCAAAAATCTTGCCTTGCAGTCCTTCTCTGTTATAGGTAGAGATAAGAGCTTTGACAAATGTGGACTTCCCGACCCCATTCCTACCACGCAGCTCGAGCCGTTCACCCATGCTTAAGTTTAGACTGAGGTCTTTAAAAAGCTGGTTGCCTGGATATCCGAGTGAAAGCGACTCCACACTGAGTATCTTTTGAGAGTTATGCTCTTTTTCGTGAAGGTCAATTTTGATATTTTTAGCTTTATGTTTTTGATATTTTTCACCAAGATCTTTCTTGAGCTCTGACCCGCTTTCTTTGTCAATCCAAAAGGTTGGCTTTTCAACTTCTTGTAATTCAGCAAGTTTTTCAGCAGCACTATTTTCCATACGCTTAAAGTTCTGAATCGTTCCAGGGTTTCTAGACTTTTCTTTAAGTCTACGATAGCGAATAACATCTTTTTTAAGATTTTCAATTGATTTTTCAATGACTTCCCAGTCTTGCATTGAATTTACTGTTTTTTGAGTGTTCTGTTTTAGATAGGCGTCATAATTTCCTTTAAAGGTTTGGTCTTTGAGGTCTTTTATCTCTGTAATTTTATCTACGCAATGTAAAACGTCTCTATCGTGGGTAATGACGATAATCGCTCCCTGGAAAGATGACATCCAGCTAACAAACCATTTTTTTGCAATATGATCCATGTGGTTGGTTGGCTCATCCATTAAAACTAGATTTGCTCCAGAATTGATAATCTTAACAACCTCTACCAGACGCTTTTGACCTCCGGAAAGCGCTCCAAGCTGACCGCTTATAAGTTTCTCGGAAAATTGTAGACGGCGTAAATCTTCTTTGATTTTTTCTTCAACTTCAAAATATCCAAGAACTGTAAACCTATCTAACGCGTTAGAGTATGATTCGAGCTGTCTTTGAGTTGGAGTTGGAAAATCAA
>JBATRZ010000030.1:0-19263 GCA_049292975.1 Saccharimonadales bacterium (SeqCode)
ATCTCTTAATTTCCAATATGGCGCCTGGCTCCAACCCTTTGGAACTCTCTTTATCGCCGGGTATTTTTTGGCAAGCTTCTTAAACTCGTCCGCACTGATGATGGGGTTACCAAAGAACGAGCCGCAATTGGCTATCTTACCAGGGTCGGGCAGTTTTTTAGACCTGATGGCGATGACCGCCTTCCTGACATTAGCGGGCGTGTACTCGACAAGGTCGTGTTCGGTAAAGTAAGCTTCGATATCGGCATACTTCGGACGATGTTCAGAGATTTTGGACAGTTTAAAAGTGACAAAAGATATCAAAAACCGCTCTGAATCTACAGCTTTAAAACGCGAGGTGCGGTAGCCAAAGGCGCACTGCTCGTTTAGAAGTGTTACAAAGCCCTTCTCCATGCGGTCATAGGCTTCGATCTCTACGATAGTCTGGGACACATCCTGGCCGTAAGCACCGATGTTCTGCACAGGCGCCGCGCCTACGGTACCAGGGATAAGGGATAACGATTCTACGCCTGATAACTTCAAACCCACCAGCTGGTCCACAATGGTGTCCCAATGTTCGCCGGCTCCAATCCGGTAGGTGGCGGACTCCTTGTCTTCGGCAACCAACTTAAAGCCGCGTATCTTATTGATTACCAACAGGCCCTTAAAGCCTTCGTCGCGCCAGATAATATTGCTGCCGCTGCCGATAACGCGTACAGGCAGCTGGCGCGCCTCGGCCCAGGCTTCTGCTCCGGCCAGTCCTTGTCTGGACTTAACCTCGGTCACAAAGTCGGCGTTGCCGCCCAGCCGCATCGTCGAGTACAGCTTCAAGGACACATCTTTTAGAACTTTCATTCCGTTAGACTCCAATTATCCGTATCTGGTATTGTTAGCGATTGAAGCAAGCTACGGGATTTAGCCGTGTTACACAGGTTGTAAATCTTCTGGAGACTAACGGGATTCATGCTTACGCTTAAGTATATTAGAGGTTGCGATTTTTAGCCATGAGCCGTAGCATGTATGTATGCAAAGAAGTAGGTTCCCCTATGCCAATCTGGGCCACCGTTTGCAGGAGATCCGCAAACAATCGCTCGAGACCGTTCCCGAAGTGTCCGGTGCCGTTGAGCTTGATAACGAAGAGATAGTACGTTTTGAGAAGGGGGAAGACCGGCCCAGCGAGGATGTCCTGATGCTGCTTATCAATCACTTCAACATACGCGAAGAAGAAGCAGACGAGCTATGGGACCTGGCGGGCTACACCGATGCCAAGGCCCAGCCCCAACCGCTTGATCACACTGCTTTTCCGACGCTTGTGGTGGTGCCCAACGACACCCGTATCATCTATACCGATACCGCCAATGTCAGCATTAATAACTTCGGCGTTGTCCTGAATTTTATGCAGAATGGTCTGAGCAGCCAGCCGCAAAGCGTCTCGCGCATAGGCATGAGCATGGAGCATGCCAAGAGCGTGCTGGAAGTCCTGGCCCGCACCATCGCCCAAGCCGAGGCAAGTAAGACCCCAAAAGCTCTCCCCGGCAAAACCAGCAGCAAACCACAAGCTAAACGCCGTAAATAAGCAGCCGTAACTCGGCCGTGTCTGGCTTGTTATGGGTTCATTGCAAATCTGCGGTTTTGACGACGCCGTCGTGACGGCGGCCACCATAGATGATGGTGGGGATTTTGACGGTTTTAATCTTGTCTTTGACGGTGCGGCGGTTGTTGTCCAGTATGCTGGTAACTGCTTCGGACTGCGCGGTGCGGGCGATTTCTTCTATTTGTTCTTCGCTGTAGCCAAAATCACGCAGCCAGCTCTTTAGCAATGATTCAGCCTGCGTCTGGTTAAGCAGCGAATTTATCTTTACCTGGTAACTGACATTCTTTTCGTCTTTGCCGGCGAAAATCAAATCCAGCATGCGCCAATCAGCCGGGGCGGCTGCGCCTTGTAGCGGATGCATCTTGATGGCTTCAAGGTAGCGCACAACGGTGAGGGAATTGGCAAATTTATAGCCGCTCTTTGTGGTCGTGTCCTCGATAGGATAGGCGATGTAGGCCACATTGTAGCGGTCAAAAAACCTGGCTTCGGATAAATTGGCATACAGCTGCTTGCAGTACTGGCAGCCCGGATCTATGACTTCAAGGGCAGTTGGCTTGGCCGCGTCATACGGCTGCTTGTAGGACGGGTTTTGGGGCAGATAGGCCTCGGCCTTCCAATCCTGCATGCGTGTCGGGATGGCGGCAACCGTATCCTTAAAGCTGGTGGCCTCGTGGCCTATCCACTCGTGCAATTTGAATTTTTTTAACGACGTTACGAAGCTGGGCGATACGCTCTCTATCGAGCATGCCTCGGCACCTAAAGAGCACGAGGCGGCATTGGCCGGACTGCAGGTGCCATAGACGTAGAGATTCAGGCCGCTCTTAACCACAACGAACACGCTCCACAGCGTCAGCAGGATAATTAAGAAAGCGGCAACTTCTAGTGCAATATCGGCAGTTTTAACCCAGCGCGGTGATTTTAGCGCTACGCGGGCGAGCAGCCGGCTCTTCAGTTCATCCTTGAATTTGGTATCACACGGACGGAAGGTAACACGGCGCGCCACACAGCCCCAGGCTTGCTTGGCCATACGGCGGTACCTGGCCGAGAAGATACTGATGACGGCCAGGATGATGAATGCCGCGATGCAAAACATTATTTCTGCCCCTCAATAAGCGTGCGCATGGTTTTTAGGGCATGCTGGACATCATGGGACGTATTGTGCAGGCCGATTGAGAAGCGCAGCAGCGGCGGCAGCTGGTTTTTCTCAAGCAGGTAGTAATGACAGCAGAAATAGCCGCTGCGTACCATAATACCGGCCGAAGACAGGAAGACGGCCAGCCGGTGGGCATCAATTTTTGGGCTGTAAACGCTTATGACAGATGACGGTCCGGCATTAAACATCTCAAGGCCCTCGATGCTCTTGAGCCCATCGTACAGTTCTTGGGACAAGCCTTGCATGTGATCGTGCAGACTGCGGCCGCCCGGGCGCAACTGGCCGAGCCACTCCAGAGCTTTTTTGAAGCCGATGATCTCGCCGAAGGCCTGCAGGCCGGGTTCGAGCAGTGCAGACGGCTCATCGGGCAACAGTTTATAACTTGATTCCTTGACGGCGTGAACCATGCCGCCGCCGATGAAGCTCTTGTGCAAGGATTGTAGCAATTCCTTACGGATGACTATGACCCCAAGGCTGGTCGCGTACATTTTGTGACCCGAAAAACAGATAGCGTCTGCCTGTACTGAGGTGAGCAATTCATGATGATGGGCCATGGCCTGGGCAGCATCCAGTATCACAATACCGCCGCGCCGGTGCGCATCATCAACAAGTGCTTGCACATTGCCAAGTGCGCGGCCGTCTATGTTAGATACGGCGTTTACCACCACCACGGCATTCTCAAGCTGACTTTGGTCATACTGCAGCTGCCCGTCCGGCGTACGGCTCAGGACTATGCGCTCGATACCGAGCCGCCCGGCCGCGGCCATGGTGGGCAGGAATACCGAGTTATGTTCGATATCCGACGTAATGATGCGGCGGTAGTTACCGGCTGGCAGCTGGCTTAGGATAAGGTTGAGTCCGTATGTCGTGTTAAGCGTGAAAGACACCGAGTAATCTTTGGCCGGCAGCTTCAAAAAGCCCAGCACCTCGCGCCTGGTGTCCTCTATGGCCTCATCTACCTGCTGGCCCCATTTGTACTTAACACGGCCGCCGCAGGCATTGTAAGAATGGTAATAGTCCTGCACCGCGTCAATCACCGGCTGCGGACGCATGCTCTGGCAGGCAGCATCCAGGTAAATTGAATCATCGCCAAGGTAGGCGTATTCCGGCATCCGGTTGCTGCCGTTTGCTGCCGGCTGTTTGTTTTTATGCGTCCCAAACATAGGCTTTTAGTGTAACAGATTACCCCCTTGCTTTTATGTGATTCAAATCACTAAAGAACACCTGACCTCAGACGATACAGGGGTACCAAATCCAGAACTATGCTAAGCTCTAGGTGTAATGATAGATCTAACGGATATTTCGGCTGCATTGGTTGGCAAGACGGTGCCGGTGCCGCTATCGGGTACGCTATCTGGTCATGCGGCAGGCGAGCCCTTTGACAAGCTGGTGTATGCGCTAATCAAACAAAAGTTGCCGCAAAATACCTACCGCCAGTACGAGTACCTAAACGAGCTGTACGCCAAGAACTCATCCAAGCTGACGCATGAGGAGCGCACAACCCTTATCGGATCCAAATCGCTCCAGTACCTGCTGAACCGCGGCAAAAGTTCTACCTCGGCCTGGTCACTAGAACGTTTGTTTGAAGAAAAGCAAAACGATACCGCTGATATCATCATTACTGGCGAAGATTATTACCAGCTGGTAGATGTCAAAACGGTGAACACCGGCAAGATGGCCCAGCCGCCCAACATAATTTCTGCGCTCAAAGTAGCAAATATGTGCCGACTGATGCTGCTGCACAGCGAGTTTGACACGCACGATATTATTTATTTCGAGGTGCAGTGGAAACTATCTGGTAATGAGCTGCAGTGCGTAAATAGCTGCTGGCGTAACCTGTTCAAGGCGGATCCGGCAAGCCTGTATATCAACTGGGCAGCGGCGCTGCAGATCCAGTTCCATGTTAGCGCGCTCAAGCAGGATTACCATGGCACCAAGGAAGCATGGTGCCGGGAATTCCTGAAGATATTCGTAAAGCAAGCCAGGGCGCGCATCGAAAAGATGGAGCGGGACTTCGTGCGTGAATTTGAACCCTTAACCCAGTAGGTCCAGTACGAGCCTGTCTATTTCTTCCAGACTGCCGTTGCCCGCCAAGTAACGCCTAACCGCCAATCCAATCTTTTTATGATGCAAAACCTCAACCGCATTAGTCCAATCTATCAGTCTTATGGGGATTGCCGAGAGCGGGCGTTCTGAAAATTCCGCGACACCACCCTTCACCAGTCCTTTATAGCGCACCCAGTCGTAGGTAACCTTACTGTTCAGCAGGGCCAGAATGTAGTAAATACTTTCTTTGACATCTTTGCGGAGGTAGACGGCTGTTACGTCTTGGGTGGGGTACTCATTAGGTTCTGCCAAGCAGAATCTTAAGCGGTCTTTGTTGGTAATCCTTTCTTTGCACGGGACAAATATCTTCCGGGTGTCCTGATCAAACAGACTAATGCTGCGCAGGAACACCCACTCCCAGTAAGGAATATTCTTGCCGTAGGCGTATCTTTTGCCAAGGCCAGCTTTATGATTCTTCAGTTGCCTATAAAATGCAGGGTAATCCTTGGCCAGCACTTTTTCGGTGAGCGTTGTGCCATTCAGGAATATGTAGCGCCTTGTCCTGGTTTTGCTAAGCGGCTGCATGTCTTTGGCTTTGATGACACTTAGCACCGCAAGCTTTTCTTTTTGGTTTAGCACGGCCTCATCGGCTAGCCGGAAGGCCATATCAAACCCGCTGACCAAGCCATTGGCAATAGCCGCTATGTCGCCCAGGCGCACATAGGGGACCTCGTCTTCTGGAATGAGCGTAGGCTGATGTAACCCCCCAAATCCTGTCTGGCACTTTTTCTCGTAGGTATCCAGCTCGTCCCTTATGGCATTGGGTGCCAGTATCCAGCTACTGTTCTTGGTAAACGGCCTAATCTTGAAGCTGCTCCACGCGCCATTATTGCCAATAGCTTGAAGGTCGGGCGCAGACAGGCGGGCCCTGGATGAATAGCGGTACACGGTAGCGGTTTTCGCTGCAGCCTTCCTGGTTTTCACGTACTTGAAGATGATGATGGCTGAAGCTACTTTGCTGAATACCGGTGTCTCGCTGAAGTGGTAAATTTCCTCGGCATAACCATGATCAACCAGATAATTCCTGAGCGGGCGGGAGTGCATGGTACCCAGCCAGTATTCGGGCGTAATAAATATCAACTCGCCGCCTTCTTCCAGGAGCTCCACCGACTTCAGGATAAATATGTACAAATAGTCGCTGAGGCTATTGAAATACTTGTTCCAAAGCGGGTCCGCTGCAAGTTCATCCTTCTGGGTTTTAGCCATATTCTTCCAGCGCACGTAAGGCGGGTTGCCAATTATCAGATCGAACTTCGTATCGAATTTGGCAGAGATGAAGCTTTCGTTACGCACGGTATGTTTGCTGGTATCAAGTGTCCCATCAATCTCCAGGCCGGTGTATTTTGTATAACCCGCGTTTTTCAGGGAATCCAAAAACACGCCTTCGCCGCACGATGGTTCTAGAACGCGGGAGTTCTTTGGCTTGGTACTTAACGACACCATGAAATCAGCCACGAAATCCGGCGTAAAATACTGCCCCAGCTGTTTCACCTTGTCCACTTCAACCCCCTGCGTAATAAAAGCAAAAAAGTGGTACACCCGATAGGATTTGAACCCAGAAAGCGCCTGTGGCGCTTTTCTGTAGGATTGGACTCTATACAAGTGGTACACCCGATAGGATTTGAACCTACGACCTTTGGTACCGGAAACCAACGCTCTATCCAGCTGAGCTACGGGTGTTCGTCGAGGTGTAATGCTTTGTTTGCCAAATTGCCGGCAAAATAAATTTGCCCGTCAATTCTTGCAAACAAACCAAGCCCTCTCCTCTCAAAATCCCAAACAGCAGCAAGCTGCTTGGTTTGGTATTTTGGCAAAAACCTGGTGCCCCGAGAGGGACTCGAACCCCCAACGACAGTTCCGAAGACTGTTGTGATATCCATTTCACCATCAGGGCAAGGACAGGGTAACTTTAACAGATTACAGGGGAGAATTCCAGCTTACTTCAGGATTACAGTGGCCAGGCCAAGGAAGGCCAGGAAGCCAAGCACATCGGTTGCGGTAGTGATAAATATGGTCGCCGAAGCAGCAGGATCCTTGCCAAGCTTGGACATGATGAGCGGCACCAGGGTGCCGAAGAATGCGGCTACGAGCATGTTGATGACCATCGCCACGGCAAGGATAACGGCTATCTTTACGTCGCGGTTAAGAATGATAACTACTGTGGCCACAAGTACGCCGTTGATTATGCCATTTGCCAGGGCGGCACCCAGCTCGTTGCGCAGCGCTTTCCAGGCGGTCCTGAGCTCAATTTGTTTAAGCGCGATACCGCGCACCATTACAGCTAAAGTCTGAGTGGCGGAATTACCGCCCATACCGGCAACGATAGGCATGTATACGGCCAGCAGTACGTACGCGGTCAGCGTGTCTTCGAACTGGCTGACTACGAATGATGCCAGGAATGCCGTAGCCAGGTTGATGATGAGCCAGCGGTAGCGGTTACGCACCTTGAAGCGGGCAGAATCGGCCACGGTCTCTTCCTCGCGGATACCGGCGAAGTCGTACAGGGTGCTGGCTTCGGTTTCCTGCATGAGCTTGATGATGTCGTCCGAATAGATTATGCCCATCACGCTGCCGGCGTCATTAAGCACGGCTACTTTGGCGTGCGGGTGGCTTAAAAACATGTCCATGACCTGATCGTGCGTAGCGGCATATGAGATAGAGGGAATGCGTTTGACGTATTTTTCGATACGCTCGGTCTTGCGGGCAAAGCCCAGCTCGTGCCCGGGCAGGAATCCAGCTAGTTTACCATCCTCTTTAAGCGCCAGGATAACCGGCGGCCGTCCGGTGCGCTTTTCGTGCTGCTTGAATTTTTTGGAGACGGAGGCGATGTTGTCCTCCAGGTTCGTCTGAACGTAGTCCAGGGTCATCAGGCCGGCGGCGGTCTCGGCATCGAATTCCAACAGGGTAGAAATGGAGTCCTTTAGGTCCTGGCTTAACATCAGCAGGACTTTCTCGCGCTTTTTGCGTGATAGTATCTGCAGGATGTCCGTGGCTTCATCAGGATCTACCGTCTGCAGGATCTCTGCCAGGTCAGGCTCGGGTATATGCATCAAAATATCACGCTTAACCGTACGGGTAAGTGAGTTAAGCAGCTCGATGCGCTTGTCTAGCGATAGCTCTAAGAACCGGCCGACACGCTTATCCTTGCGGAACAAAACTTCGCCCAACAGCGTGGGATTGATAACGACATTCAACGATTTGGGGATAGGAATTTCCGGCACCTTGATGTCAGCATTCAGGTCAATATCTTTTATCTTTTTGAATGCCACGGCATGCGCCCCTTATGCTGAGTTTACTTAAGCTTAAGTATATCCGAACCTAGTGCATATCACCACTCCAGGCAAAAATAGTTTAAGAGCGGGGCGTTGCGATTGTTCATGTTGCAGGCAAATATACTGCCGCGAAGAAAAATATGATGCCGCCTTCCGGCAAGACCCTTGAAAAAACAGAGGTGCAATGTTAAAATCCAAGCTGTCGCTTAAATCTAATGCGGCCAACTTAAGGGCCCATAGCTCAGCCGGTTAGAGCATCTGCCTCTTAAGCAGAGTGTCGTGGGTTCGAGTCCCACTGGGCCCTCCAATAAAATCGCCTCAGCTTGTCTGGGGCTATTTTATTGGTCGTCTTGGCAGACTCGAATTCACGACACATCAAAAGAGTGTCGTTGGGTGAGGACTGCCAGTGGCAGTCCGGAAACGAATCTTCACCTGCAAGCTGTGCTTGCAAGGCAGAAGTTCGGGGGTCGCCAAAGGTGACCGAGTCCCGTCTCGGGCCCTCCAAATAAAGAACGTCACCAAGTGGTGGCGTTTTTTATATGGCACGTGGCCTGGTGCGGACTCGAACGGGAAGCCTGGGAACCCTCACGGATATTTTTCTGCTGAAAATTCCGCGAGCCCGCCTCGGCGCCGTCGCGCCTGCGGCCTTGCGAAATGCCACAGGCATTTCTCACCCCGGCCCCTTTAGCCCGTGACATGCCAGTGGCATATGTTAGGGATGCAGTAACTATTCTAATTTTGAATTGTAGCAAGGCGAGCCCACCACTATCGTCAGATTGCTGTTACAATAACACCTATGAATCCCGTAGAAAACCAGAAAATAACCATGTCTAAATTTACGGATGAGCCTTTGCAGGGATTTCAAGCGTACCTGGTGCAAGGAAGGAATAGCGGTTTCTGACGGGATGAAATTGCTCAATGGCCGCGAACTAGCCGGATTTATCAAGGAACGCCAAGCGCACCAGGTGCGCAGCTTGCGCCAAACGCACAAGATATACCCGAAGCTGGCCATAGTTGTGACTATCGAGCATCCGGTCATAGATGTTTACATACGCCTGAAGCAGCAGTACGGGGCCGATATCCTGGTGGATGTAGACGTCTATCGTGTCAAACAGGCGGAAGTTCCAACCCTGCTTGATAGCTTGAATACAGATGACTCCGTACACGGCATTATCATCCAGCTGCCGCTTGAAGACAGCACGCAGACAGAAGAACTAGTGAATCTGGTGTCGCCAGAAAAAGACGTTGATGCGCTTGGGCGGCTGGCCGTCTACGATCCGGCCACGCCTATGGCCATCCTGTGGCTGCTGGCAGGCTACAATATAGATTTTACCGGCAAGCACATCCTGCTTATCGGCCGCGGCAAACTGGTGGGCGCGCCGCTGGAAAAAATACTGAAAGCATCCGGCCACGACGTAATGGTGGCCGATCGCCGTACGCCAGACCTCAGAGCCGAAACGTTAAAGAGCGATATTATCATTACCGCTGCAGGCAGCCCGGCGCTGCTGTTTTCTGACATGGTCAAGGACGGAGCGGTTGTGGTAGATGCCGGCGTTGCCTCAGAAGACGGCAAAACGGTGGGCGATGTTGCGCCTGAGATGTATGAGCGCGAAGATATAACGATAACGCCGCCCAAAGGCGGTGTCGGCCCGCTGACTGTCTGCGCCCTGTTTGACAATATTATCCGGGCAGCCCGGGGTGCAGCGGAGTAGATATGACACTGTCTGCGCTAAAACGTATGCTTGGTATACCGAAGGGGTGTAATGGCTAAGATTGGCGTATTTGACTCTGGTGTTGGCGGTTTGTCCGTTGCCAATGCTATCAAAAAGGCGCTGCCGGGGCATGAGGTGCTGCTGCGCGAAGACAGTGCCAACCTGCCATATGGCACCAAGACGCCGGAGCAGCTGTACAGTCTAGTGCTGCCCATACTCGGGCAGATGGCGGGTGACGGTTGTGATGTAATTGTTATCGCCTGCAATACCGTGACCACCAATATCATCAGCGAACTGCGGGTAGCCCTGGAGATACCGCTGATAGGTATGGAGCCCATGATTAAGCCAGCTGCCAAGCAAACTAATACTGGGGTGATAGCCGTCTACGCGACGCCAGCGACGCTCCGCAGCAAACGTTATGCCTGGCTCAAGGCCGAGTATGCGGCCGGTATCGAAGTTATCGAGCCAGATGTGTCTGATTGGGCACAGATGATTGAATCAGACAGTATAAATCGCGATAAAGTCGCAAATATTATTGAGACAACGTTGCAAAATAATGCCGATATTCTGGTGCTTGGCTGCACACACTATCATTGGATCGAGGAATTAGTAAATGAACTCGCCGCCGGCAGGGCAACTGTGATTCAACCCGAAGGGCCGGTTATCAAACAGCTTCAGGCAGTGCTAAAACAAACTGGTTAAACTGGGTACCGCGGTCTTTGTAATCCTTGAACATGCCAAAACTGGCGCAGCCGGTAGATAACAATACTACATCACCAGGTTCACTCAGGGAGTAGGCTTTGCGTACCACCGCTTCCATGGTGTCTAGATTGGCGGTGAGGAAATTTGTAAAACCCCTTTTCTGTAACAATTGGGCGATGGCCGGCCCGCGTTCGCCGATGGCTAGCACGGTCTTCACGTTACCACCCACTACGGCATTAGCCAGGTCGTCAAAAGGTATGCCCTTGTCGCTACCGCCCAGGATAAGAATTTTTGGCGCAGCATAGGCCTTGATAGCGGCAATAGCCGTCTCGGGCGTGGTAGAAAACGAGTCATTGACATACTTTACGCCGCCCAGCTCACGGATGGTCTGCAGGCGGTATTCGAGTCCAGAGAACTGAGTTACGGCTTGGCGGACAGCTTCGGCATTTCCGCCTATCAGATCCCAAGTGGCGGCGATGGCGGCACAGACATTCTCTAGGTTATGCCGGCCAGGCAGTTTAATCTCACTGATGTTCATGACGGGCTGCTTACGGGTATAGATAGTATCGCCTTCTACATATGTAGTGCAGAGGCTGATTACATGCTCGCCAATGGCCGGTACGGCGTATGTCAGCTTGCTGCTGGCAGGCGAGGTAGCGGCTATCTGGCTGCTTAAGCTATTGAAGGCATTAAAAACTGCGACATCGTCGCTATTTTGGTAGCGGAACATATTGGCCTTGGCGCGGGTATAGTCAGCCAGGTCGCTGTGCCAATTAAGGTGTTCTGGTACCACCATCAGGCAGACAGCTATGTGCGGACTTGCTCCTGCGTCATATAGTTGGAAGCTGGACAATTCCAGGACGACATAATCGCAGCCGGCTGCCTCGTCCAGCACGTCCAGCATCGGTGTACCAATGTTACCAGCCAGCACGGACTTCTTGCCCGCGGCCTGCAGTATCTGGTGAATCAAGGTGCTGGTGGTGCCCTTACCCTTGGTTCCGGTCACACCGATAATGGGCGTCTTGCAATCTTCAAAAAACAGGCTAATGGCGGTCGTTATTTTTGGGCCAACCGACGGGTTCTTGTCCAGTATCACACTGGGGTGGATGCCCACGCTACGCACAATCTGGTCAAAGCGGTCCAGATTATCCAGGTACCCCTCGCCCAGACTGCCTTGTACACCCTCAGGAAGGGCTATGTCGGGGTTTTGATCGCATATAGTCAGGGACACGCCTTTTTTAGCATAATAACGGTAAACGGCTTGGTTTTCTACTGCATAGCCGACAAGCGCAACATTCATATTAGTATAATAGCCTGTTTATTTTTGTGAGAGGACAGTCCTCTCACAACTTTGCTCTCACAAATCCGGCAGGTATGTTAATATACGATCACAATAGGAGGTGAGAGGACTGTCCTCTCACATGGTTATGCCGAGCAGAAATTCACTGAAGGAATTTGCGCCAGAGAATTATTACCATGTGTACAATCGTGGCGTTGAAAAGCGCCGAATTTTTCTAGACGCACAGGATTACCGAACTTTCTTGGGTATCTTAAAAAAGTATCTTACAGGAGAGCAAACAGAGCATACTGCTAATCGTCACAAGTTCACTAATTTAAGCGGTGAAGTTGAGTTACTGGCTTACTGTCTTATGCCCAACCACTTCCATTTGCTTCTTTATCAGAGTGCGCCGGATGGGGTCACAAAGTTGATGCGCCGTGTAATGACGGGGTATGTGATGTACTTTAATGGCAAATATTCCAGAGTAGGTGGTTTGTTTCAGGGCAGGTACAAAGCAGCGCTAATAAACGCGGATGCGTACTTGCAGCACATCTCCAGATACATTCACTTAAATCCACAGGACTACAAGACCTGGCCCTATTCAAGCCTGTCGCTGTACATAGGCACAAAGCGCTTGTCTTGGGTCAATACCGAGAAAATAGCCTCACTATTTGACTGGGATAAAGCGGCTTACAGGGAGTTTATCAGGGACTATACGGATACAAAGAAAGAGTTGGATTTTCTAAAGTGGCAGCTTGCTGACAACGGTGAGAGCATGTGAGAGGACTGTCCTCTCACATGGGGTGGGCGTTTGTTTAGTTAGTTTTGATTAGTAAGTTTTAGTTAGGAGGCGAGTTCTTTTTTGACGAGTTCTGCTACTTGGCGAGGGGTCATGTCGGCTTTGACGATGAATTGGCTGACACCCATGTTGCGCAGGGTCAGCGGCGCTTCTTGTTCGCCCATGTTGGTCAGGATGATAACTTTTAGGTCTTTGCCCCATTCCATGGCGCGCAGGGCCAGCAGGGTTTCATCGCCGTTCATCTCGGGCATCATTAAATCCAGTAACACAATATCAGGACGGAAGGTCTCGACCAGTTCCAGCCCCAAGCGGCCGTTTTCGGCGGTCTCTACCTGGTACCCCTCGGCTTCAAACTTGATACGGTACATCTGCGAGATCGCAGTGTCATCTTCTATAATTGCGATTTTGTATGCCATGCTACCAGCATAGCACGAGGGCTATTCAGTCGCTACAGCAGTATCACCTTTGCCGCGCACTCTGCCAATAGCGGCTTGGATGCCGCGATAGGCAAACTTAGCCCCAAATACCGCACCCCAGAAGCGCCAGTCATACAACACGTTACGTGCAAAATCTGCTGCATCCGCCAAATTGGAAGTGTCTATTTCAACCGGACCAATGTTCACTTCATTCGTAGATGCCGCCAAACGGGTAGTACCGTCTACACTAAAAGCAATAATTGCGACTGATATCGTGGCAATTTTCGCACTATTGTATACCTGCTTCACTACATCACGAGTAGAACTCTCAGGTAGTAAAGATTTTTCGCGTGCTGCAGCAAAGGTTGCACCAAGTGCCATAGTGTAATCGAATCTGTCCTTTAAGTTCAGATTTTCCCAGCTTGTGGGCGCAGCTTCCTCTTCTGCTTCAACATCTTCGGTTTGGTTTGCAATCTTTGCATTAAGCCAGTTCGTAAAACGTGGAGCACGGCCTAATGCGTAGGCTGTGACGGCGCCTGAAGTAAATTGTTCGGCGAAGACGAGGCTAGCAGATACGGCAGTCGCAAGAGCTGTGCCCTGAAGACCATCTGCCATTTCGGCTGCCATACCCGCTACAGCAGGAGTAACAATCTCATTACCAATACCCCATTCATAAGCGATAAAAGCGCCCGAGCTTGCAACGGCACCAACAGTTAGAGCCTTTGAGGCTACAGACGAGGATTCGGTTTTCTTGACATCCGAGGCAATTATATTTCCCATTGCATCAGATACGGATGGAGATATGCTTTCTATATGACTAGGAACGTAATCTGGGCCCATAATTTAATTATAACATAAGAATAATAATAAAGCAATAATATAGTGTTATATTATCGAATTAAGTACATATTTGACCATCGTTCAATCTTAGCGCATTATTGTTTAATAAAATATGACCAAAAAGAGAAAAAATGGAAACATTAGTACCCAAAGACAGTGCACCAAACATTGAACAAAGCCTGTGTAGCTACGATGAATACCGTTCGCGTATTGATGAGATGGCTGCTGGCCTTCATGGTGGTTATCGGGCTATGCCGCGCACCGGTGTATTTGATGAAGAAGATTACGCTGAAGTCATAAATCACCCAGATACGATTTTTGATACCGATGGAATGCCACTAGTCACTTCGTACATAGCAGCTTATCCAAATGCAAACCTTGACAAGCATCCCGGGCTGCAAACAGCAGGCTATCTTATGCTGCCTTTCGGAGCTCTTACAGAGGCTCAGTTAAGCTTATTGGATAATTCCAATTACTCTACAATTGTCGCCGAAGTAACTTTACCTAAAATGATTGATTATTCACAGCCATGGGAAATATCTTCAGCGCAACTGGATGGAGTGCACGGCTCTATACAGAGCACGCTAGAAGCTATAGGTCCTACGGGGAACTTCAAGGTCAAACCTCTTGGTGAGGACGGCCAACCTATAGTACATCATTTGATGACAGTAATAGGCGAAGAGCGCTTTGATAGTACGAACTATCCATTTATTGTCGACAGCTATACGGATAAGGATCAAATAATAAATAATCTGGATAGTTTAAGAGAGCATCATCTTGACTCGTTTAGCGTGCATTCAAAATCAGCTACTGTGATCCATCTTGATCATGCCGATGAAATTGACGAAATGTTAAGAAGTGAGAATTGGAATGCAACTGCCCATATGGGTGCCGAAGGCGGGATTGATGGCATGGTATTGGTTACACATAATATTTCGGAAATCCCGTGGATTGATCCTTTGTCTATGGATGATAAGGAATATTTCATTTATGTTGACTCGGTGTCGACAAATGAGAACGCAAGACGTAAAGGTATCGCACTAGAATTGCTTAAATATGGCCTGTTTAGTCATAACCAAAGGGCGCATGAGCTGGGGATAGGAGCCATGGCAATCCCATTCGATACTGCCGGTCAGACTACAAACATTGTCCCGCATCTGTCAAAAGCAGCAATTGATTCGGCAGGGTTCAAGCTTGTCGCTGGCCGTGTTGACGCAATAGCTCACGTGGTCCTAGAGCGTTAGTAGGTAGTTTTTATTTACCTTAGCAGGTCGTAGGCCTTCTTTGAATTGTCTTAGGCCCGGAATATTGTTGTCTTCTTGATAATTAAGAAATTTTATGTCCTTGCGCTGTAAATGTTCAAGGCTTGCATAAAAAAGGTAATAACTAATACCAGTCAAGTTTAAATTACACTTCTGGAAGTGGTTGACCGCAAAGCCGCTTTCAGGTAGTTCGCAAACGGAGAAACCGACCAAATGCGATTTATAGCGGAGCTCTGTAATCTGGAGCTTACCGAAGTATTTTTGTGAATCACTTAGAAACAGCTTATCGAGGGCATATTCTTCGGCTTCAGGGGAGGAAGCTCCATCGGTACCGTAAGATAGCCAGTCATTGAATAAATGAATAACGTCTTTTTTGCTAAGCTTCGCAAGATCATCATGCACGTGTATTTTAGTATGAGGGCCGTAAATCTTGAAGAAAGTGCTTACTTGCCTCCGGAGATGCCTGAATTCAGGCCCTTTGCAGGCCACCAGCATGTCTACATCGTAGATATAGTCATAGAGGCCGGGATCATTGTCGCTCACGAGTGAATTCGGAGAATAATTTACTATGGCATTTTTTGATTCTTCAGATAATAAAGACAATTCGTTTATGGTTCTTGATTCTATAAAAGTGCTGAATTTATGCCACTCGTCCTTGCCTTGTACCCTTCCACTGGCTGACCAATACGCATCTTCCCGGAATGGATTAAGCAGCAGAAAAGCAGCACTATCCATCAAAAAAAACTCGCAAGCATCATCGTAGTCATACCAAAGCCTGAGAATAGAAGGCAAAGCAGAACAGCTAGACGGGCTTGCCAGCGTACGCAGAGTTTCCAGCTGGCCTACACTCGCCTTACTAAGGCGTACGATTTCTTCGGCTGTAAGTAATTGCATTTTGTTTTTGATTTGTATTTATAAGATACCACATCTAATATTAAATAAACACTTATGCTTATCCCAAAACTACTGCTTATTGTAATAACGTTGCTTTCGGGGGCTGCCGCGCTTAGCCTTGGACTTACTGTCTTGCTTACCGGTTTCAAGGCCGATCATCGCCGTAAAGCTTTCTCTGTTTTTGCTGCAGTGGTTGCGTTATGGATTATCGCTGGCCAGCTCGTACCCATATTGCTTACCGACGTTACAGGCGCACAGCTTGTAAACACCATAAGCCAGTCTTTTGTCAATCTTGTAGCACTGAGTTTTGTACTTTTTATATGGATAGCATATGTTCCAAAATCAAAAATCTACAAATACTTTAGCCTGCTTGTTATCTGCTTGCTTCCGTTTGCGGAAGTATTCCTTTACGTTACAGATAGCATTTCTGGTGTCTTCATAGACCAGGCGACCGGTTATTTATCTTACAATTACAACACGAGCGCATATCCAATCATACTTATCTACCCGCTATCCGCACTTTTTGGTTCCTTAATCATGTTGAAAATAGCTTCAAGGACTTATGAGGAAAAGGTCGATACTTCGATAATTGGCAAGACCGCAATTTATGCACTTTTGATTGTGTTCACGACGTACTTTATGCCTGTATATATTATCGAGAACTTGGTAATCGAGTTTGCACTTTTTAATGCCATCACAATTTGGTATCTGTACTTCCTTGCCAAGCAGGTATTCAGCAGGGGGCTTATCGACATTCGCCGGAACAGCAGTAGATACATGTTGCGTATCTTAATACGCGCACTTGTTGTCGTAGTCTTTACCGTGCCAGTATTTTATATTTACGAGGCATTACCTGCTGATGTTAAGGTACTCGAAATAGTCACATTGGTAATTATTGCCATAATCGGATGGACAGTGGGTGAGCGACTATCAACAATAATCTCTGGCAGGAGTGAGGTAAGCCTACGCGAACTTAATGAAAGCTTGCAATCACTTAGAAGTGAACTTGATAGTGATGTGTTGACAACGGGTTTCGTAGACATACTACTGAAACATTTGCAGACGGAAAGGGTGTTGTTTGCGTACAAAGATACAGGGGCAGGGATAGGCAAGATTAAAGCGTTTTATAAAAATGAGGCACGCATCAAATCATCTATGCAACGCGAGAAAGACCTAAGTAAGGATTTGCTTGATGGACTAGAGTTTTTGTTCAAGGCGGGCACGAAGAATAAGCAGAATATAATTATCAGTAGAGAATCTCTAAAAAAGGTCGGCCTGAAGGACTATTATTATGCCATTATTTATAAAGAATCAACAGGTTATTTCATGGTACTGGCTGGAGAAAAAAATGATGGCGAAGAGTATCAGGAAAACGACATGGCTATACTCAACGCCGCTGTAAACGAATTTAGTCTGGTGTCACAGAACGCCCAGCAATATACTCGCATAAAAAGATTCAACGAAGAACTCGAGAACAAGATTAAATCAGCTACGCTTGATCTGCAGATCACCAATCAGAAACTCAGGGAGCACGATGAAGCTAAGGACGAGTTTATTAGCATGGCTAGCCATCAGCTGCGTACGCCGCTGACGAGCGTAAAGGGCTACGTGAGCATGGTGCTAGAGGGTGACGCTGGCGAGCTGAACGAGCAGCAGAAGAAGCTGCTGACCCAGGCGTTCATAAGCTCGCAGCGCATGGTATACCTGATTGCCGACCTGCTGAATGTCTCACGTATGCGCACCGGCAAGTTTATCATCGAGCGTACACCCACCTATCTGCCCGAGGTAGTGGCGGGCGAGCTGGAGCAGCTGCGCGAAGCGGCCGAGGCCAAGGGGCTTAAGCTCAACTACGATAAGCCGGAAGGGTTTCCTAGGCTCGAGCTGGACGAGACCAAGACCCGCCAGGTAATTATGAATTTTATAGACAATGCCGTCTATTACACGCCAAGCGGCGGCAAGATACGTATAGAGCTGGAAGCCAAGCCGCAGTCGGTAGAGTTCCGTGTGGTAGATACGGGCCTGGGCGTACCCAAAGCCGAGCAACCGCATCTGTTCAGCAAATTTTACCGCGCCGAGAACGCCCGGGCATTGCGGCCTGACGGCACGGGGCTGGGGCTGTTTATGGCCAAAAAAGTCGTGATTGCGCAGGGCGGGGCCATTATCTTTAGGAGCGTAGAGGGCAAGGGCAGCACCTTTGGCTTCACGCTTCCAAGGAACAAGTAGCAAGTTACAAGTGGCAAGGAGGGGCAAGACTCAAGTATTAAGTCGCAAGATTTAGCTACCGCATGACAAACTATGTTATTGCTGGTATAACTATTCATCAATGAACCAGCTTTCTGTTAGGCTTGAGGAGTTCTCGATTGATGTGGTCCGGTTTTGCCGTGATATGCAAACAGAGGTGCTTATAAGGCCGCTACTATCTCAGCTCATTCGATCCGCAACCAGTATTGGTGCAAATTACTCAGAGTCTCAGGGTGGCATTTCCCGAAAGGACTTCAGGGCGAAGGTTTACATAGCCCTTAAAGAGGCTGAAGAAACGAAGTATTGGCTGCGTGTTTTAGGTGCCGATATAGAAAGTGCTAAGCTAACAGAGCTTACAAACGAATCGCTCGAGATAGTTAAGGTTCTACAAGCAATTGTTCCGAAATTAAATACCGCTATATCAGTGCATATGTTAGATACCTAGAGCTTTCTTGTTACTTGCTACTTGAGCCTTGTAACTTGGCATTAAAGCTCATGCTTTAATGTGGTATAATATATTGACATTTTAGCTCTGTTATGGTAGAATGATTACATCATCTCAAGGGGGTGGAAAATCTTCCAGGAGAGGTGTGAACAGGGAAACAAGTCAAGCTATCTGTTAAGAACACCGTAGACGGTGTTCTTCTTGCTGTTTAAGCCTTAAAGTACCTGACCTTCACAAGTCGGATCATTACAGTTCATATATGTACCGGCATACCGGTGCAGATTACTGACTCTTATCTGTTAGCTAGCATTAGATGGCTAGCTGGCAGCGCCGGCTAGCGTGTCTCGCTAGCTTAGAGAGTTAGTAATCTGCACCCTGGTGTGTGTAGAGCTTCTTTGAAGCTCCGCTTACCGGTGCAGAATGTGACTACCTGGAATCCATCACTCAATATACTTTTTACTGCGAACTGCCTGCGGGGCACTGGCAAAATATTTGGCTTCGCACCGTAGCTAAGGCTACGCTTTGTCGCCAGAATATTTCGCCAGCACAACTGCACGCAGCGCTCGTAA
>JBATRZ010000031.1:0-9098 GCA_049292975.1 Saccharimonadales bacterium (SeqCode)
CACTATGACCAGGCCGATGATGGCGTAGAGGATGGTGTTTTTGGCGCTGGATACGTTGGAGCTGTCGCCGCCGGACGTGATGTAGCGGAAGCCGCCGATGATGATCATAATGACCGAGACAACGCCCACCACCAGCGAGAAGATGTTGATGACATCGGCGATGAGGGCGTTGATTTTCTC
Source organism: Saccharimonadales bacterium (SeqCode) (assembly GCA_049292975.1). Lineage (GTDB taxonomy): Bacteria > Patescibacteriota > Saccharimonadia > Saccharimonadales > JACDBH01 > JBGSWE01. Next base: position 181 of record JBATRZ010000031.1, read on the forward strand.
GGTGGCGTTCGCGCCGACATCGTTGGTGCTGCAATTTGACGTAACATCCAGGTTGGCGCCGGCACAGAGTCCGTTCTCTATCTGGACGGTAGAGGGCAGGGCGTCGCTTTCGGCGCTACTGGCGGCTTCGTCATTATCGGTACCGTTTTGTGTATCCTCGGTTGAGACGACGGGATTTACATCCTGCTGGGCATAGGAAACCGAGGCAAAAAGAAGCACCGGCATTATCAATGCTGCTAATAGAGCGATGGTAAGGCCGGTGCTAGTTATTTTGCGGAGCATCTGCTCTCCTGCTTAAGCGTCAGCTGTTACCACCCGGTGCAGTACAAACTGAACGATGAACTGCGCCAAAGCCACGATGACCAGGCCGATGATGGCGTAGAGGATGGTGTTTTTGGCGGTACCTACCTTGTTGCTGTCGCCAGCGGAGGTGATGTACTGGAAGCCGCCGATGATGATCATGATGACAGATACGATACCCACCACCAGCGAGAAGATATTGATAACATCTTCGATAAGGCTGTTTACGGTTTCTTCGGCGTTTCCGGTCTCACAGCCTTCGGTAGTTGATAGACAGGTGCCTTGGCCGACCTTTTCCCCGATGTTTGGTGCGGCGCTAACATTGGCAACCACCGCAACCGGCAGCAGGGCGGCCGCGCCGAAGGCAGCGATGGTGATTAGTTGTTTGATTTTCTTTAGCACTGTTTTGTTTCCTTGTTTAGTTAGTAACTTTAATATCAGTTATACCTTGATATTCATATCATTACAAGCTTAAGCTTGCGTGCCCAGGCTGTGGACAGTCTCTTCTGCGGGCTGGTCGGGCGACACCCGCTTAAAGACAAACCGTACAATCCCTTGGGCTAGCACGGCGATAACCAGGCCGATGATGGCGTAGAGGATGGTGTTTTTGGCGCTGGATATAGAATTAGCATCGCCGTTAGAGGTGATGTACTTCAGGCCGCCGATAATGACCATGATAACGGCGGCAACACCCACTATAAAGGACAGGATTTCCACGGTGGCTCTAATAAGGCCGGATACCGCGCTCTCGCCCTCTGCCTCTTCACAGTCGCTCCCCACAGACCCCAAGCCCTCGCAGGCGGCCTTTTTAGCATTTTCGTCTACCTGGGCCGATACGGAAAGTGCCGGCAGCAGCGGCAGAAGGGCGAGTGCAGCCAGTACGATACTAACCGTGCTTTTTTTGATATTAGGTAATTTCATATTGAATTGCTCCTTATTAAAGCCTGCTAAGCAGGAATACCACTATTGCTTGCGAAAACACCGCCACTGCCAAGCCGATTAGGGCGTAGAGGATGGTGTTTTTGGCGCTGGATATAGAATTGGCGTCGCCGTTAGAGGTAATGTACTTCAGGCCGCCCAGTATCAGCATCAAAACAGCGGCTACGCCGACTGCAAGCGACACTATTTTTACTACACGCAGGATTACTCCGTCCTCCCCGGCTATAGGATTACCGTTACCATCGCGGTTGCAGACAGGGTTGTCGCCATCAGCAGCCGAGCCCTCACAGACCTTACCAAATGGATCAAACCCTGCCTGGACAGGCTGCACAGACAACAGCGGCAGGGCAAGAATAGCGGCCGCAACCAATAGGGCAGCAGCGCGGCGCATCATGCAGACACCCTCTCGATTACAAAGGTTACAATTGCAAAACCAGACAGGGTGATGGCCAGGCCGACTGCCGCATAAATAATGGAGTCGCGGGCCCGCTGTACGTCCTGGGCATTGCCCCGCGAAATTGTAAGCCGCAGGGCGCTGATGGCAATGATAAGCACGGCAACGGCGGCAGCTATGCCAAAGAATATCTGCAGCCCGTTTGTTACAACCGACTCGTCCAGGGTGTTGTCTGGTATATCTAAATCTCCCTTATCTACCATTTGCGCAAAATTGCGGGGTATGTGTCTCATTTATTGATAGCCTGGTCCTGATTGGCCGCCGTTATCTGATGGCGAAGATGACTGGCCTAGTTCACTCCCCACAAAGGCAACTATGGCCGTAGCCAGCAGGGCTATAACCAGGCCGATAAGTGCATTCATGATGGTCTGCCGCGCCGATTTAGTGCTGTCGGGTTCGCCCTGCGATGTAATGTAGCGGAAGCCGCCGTAGATAACATAGCCAAGCGAAACAAGCGTAGCAATCCTAAGCAGTATTTCTACTACCGCCAGGGCTACCCGCCCGGAGGCCAGCTTCCAGTCAATCGGATCGGTAGGGTCACTGGGGGTGGGTGGGCCTGTGACCTCACACCTCCCGTCCACTAAAGTAACATCAAGGTATTTGTACCAGGTGGGGAAACCCAAAAAATGGGTCGAGCCGTCACAGGCAGAATCCACCGCCGCAGAGGCCCGGCCGATTGCTACGCCCTGTACACCCAACAGCAGTGTTGCTGCTATGGCCAATATTATTAGTAGTTTTCTCATTACAACACTCCTCCCGGCACAAGATAGTTAAGGAAGCTGTACATAAATATAAAGAAGGCCAGGGCAATAAGGGCGTTACGGATACGGTCTTTGGCGGCCGAAACTTTTTGCGGGTCGCTGCCAGCAGTAGAGTATTGAATGCCAGCATATATGATAGACCCCACCACCACCACGCCTACCAAACCGGAGAGAACATTAATAAATAGAACCAGGTAGTCCAGTATGCCGCAGTGCTGATTGCTGCCATCGGCGGCACCGGCTTTGATATTGTCACCTTCGCAATCGCTTTTTACCGCCTCTGGTGTACTGCCGCCAGCTCCGTTATTCCTTGCCGTGTCGCAGTCTATTTCACTAAATTCGCCAACTCCCTGTGAGCTAGAGGGCGCAGAGTAGCAGGTGTCTGGTTCGACGTTAAGGTCTGGGGGGCAGTTTGCATCGGTATACCCACCAGCTGCACCTGTAGTTACGAAACATGGGTCGGCCGAGGCTGTCTGTACGCCCATGGCTGAAAAGAACAGCAGGCCAAGAGCGGTTACTAGTAGTATTTTTATCTTTGAGGCAAGATTCATTTACCAGCATTCTAGCGTAAGCTTGTTCCTGCGTCAAAGAAGGTGTTTGCCCTGTGATAAGTATCACATCGAAATATAGGAAATTTAGAATGGTGTACCGATGAAGCCGGTTGCCAGGCTGTACCGGCGGCTACGTAGGCACCCACCACTACCACCATGGCGTTTCTGGGTTCATTTTAATTTCCGCTGCGAAGACGATAACGGCTTGTTTCCTGCAGAATGGCCCTAATGTTAAATTTTGAATATTACCTGGGGTCACCACCATGACGAAATAGTTAATTTTGGCAAAACCGCCCCATAAATCTCTTTATTCTTAGTCAGACATAATGTGCTATCATTAGCATAAAAGTTATGCCTGTTACAAAAACTATTTCCAGACTTTTATTGGTTACCCTATTCACGGCTTTCTTATTGTTACCCATATTCGTGACTGGTATTGAAAAGGCCTACGCCGCCGACGGCGTATGGGTAGACGCTGTAACGATTGAGATTGCCGGCGAGAAATATATAGATGACGAACTTGGTTCGATGGAATATTACCTGAACGGCGAGCGGGAATGCTCAAGCTTTGCCAATGGTTTCAGCGACGACTACTGGGATGGCGGCCGTGAAGACACTACTGCCAGGTATAACCCCAGGACACGCAATGCAGTCAGCGGCTACTGCGAGAACGGAGAGAACGAAACACTAAACCTAAGCCGCGTGGAAAACTCGCATATTCTCGCCCACTGGATTGATTCTGGCGCACTGGTCATGGTGGAGGGATTCAGAGTTACTGGCATTGGTGGTGAAATCCTAACTTCTTTGAGCTCCAAACTGTCGGGCGCGGTGCTCGAAAAAGTAGAGGGCCACGACAATGTTTTTGCCCTCACAGAAGGCGAATGCCGTAGCAGTGTTACGGTTACTAGCACCGGATCGGGCGACACGGCCGGTCAAGGCACATTGAGACTGCGCCTTGGGGAAGGTGAAAATAACTGTGGCGAGGATGGGGGTGTAGATATCGCTATCCGCATAGGTTCGCCGGCGAATGCTGCCCTGGATCCTGGTTCAGGAGAGCGTCCATCCGATGTTGCCGACGGCCTAGACGATAGCTGCGAGTCAAACGGTAGCGTTTTGGGTTGGATCATGTGTCCTGTTTCTAACCTGCTGGACGGAGCCGTAAACTGGCTCGACAACACTATTCAGGGGCTGCTCATTGTAGAAGAGGAGCGTTATGAGAACGAGGGTCTATTCAAGGCCTGGAAGCAGGTAAGAAACATTGCTTATATCATCCTCATACCCATAATGTTAGTCATGGTCATCGGTACGGCGCTTGGGTTCGAGGTATTCAGCGCCTACACCATCAAGCGTGCATTGCCCCGCATGGTTATCGCGGTCATCTTTATTACGCTCTCCTGGTACATATGTACGTTCCTGATTGATTTCTTCAATGTCGTTGGTACGGGCGTGTTAGGCCTTATAACCAGTCCTTTCGACAATATCCAGTCGGGACTACGGGGCGCATTAGAGCTGGCGGGTATAGTGAAGGACGGGGGTAGTGCTGATGGCGAAGCAGCGCAGGGCCTAGGACTTGTCGCGCTAGTTGGAACTGCAGGTGTCGTTGGCTTTGCAACGGGTGCGGTAACCTTGGGAATAATCCTGAGCACCTTGTTCAGTGCAGCGCTTGTTTTGCTATTTGTCTTCTTCATCCTGGTAGCACGACAAATGTTTATCCTGTTGTTTCTCTTGGCCGCCCCGCTTGCGATTCTTGCCTGGATCTTCCCAGGCAATGACAAGATGTGGAAACTGTGGTGGAGTTCGTTCTCGAAGTTGCTTATTATGTTCCCGCTGGTCATGGCTATCATTGGCTTGGGCCGGGTGTTTGCGACTGTAGTAGGTTCGGCCGCCTCTGGGGATAATGACAACCAGATTGTCACCATGCTTATCATCGTTGCTGCCTACATCATTCCTTTTGCCGCCATTCCGTTTACTTTCAAGTGGGTGGGTGGCCTATTTGGCAACCTGGCGGGTATGGTAAACGACAAAAACCGTGGCCTTTTGGACCGCGGCAAGAAAAAGCGTGCCGAAACGCGTGCCGAGGGATGGAACAAGTTTAAGTCGGGTACCGGTACCGGCTTTGCACAAAAGAACGCCTTTACGCGCCGCGTGGGTATGGGTGTGGGCGCAGGAGTTGGCGGCGGCAAGGGAATTGCTGGTTTTGGCAAAAAAGGTGCTGCCCGCTTAGACCAGATGAATCGCCAGAACTCCGTAGATGCTATTATGAAAAGTCCGAACTGGAGAGGTGTTGAGAATGATGACAACGCCCTACATGCGGGTGTATTGCTACAGGACATGTCTAAAGATGATGCCCGTAAGACTATGCTCTCCAGGATGGGGTACAACAAGGCTAAAGAAACGGACATGTCCTTGACGCAAGATGAGCGCGATAAAGCTAGGGTGTCCAACCAAAACGCGTTAACCGAGGCAAATCGTGCAATCACAGCATGGGGAGCATCTGGACTTGGCGGACGCGCAGCAGCCATTGCTGCCGCACAACAACTTGTAAGCACGGGTACTGGCTTCAAGGGTGGGTACACGGATCAGGCTACTGGCCGTGAGGTTAGTGATCTTGAGTACATGACACAAACCCTGGGTCGTGCTGCTGGCGGAAATACAAGCACCGGTAGTGCCTTGGCCGGGTTTGCAAACTCAGAGGCTAAGAAGAATGGTAACTTCCAGTTAGCACCCGGCTTCGGGGAGGTTCAAAAAGCAACTCTTAGTAGCGTGAAGGGTAGTGGCAAACCAGCTATAACCGCAGACGAGTGGTCTGATATGAACACAAAGGCTTGGGATAGTGGCTCGCTTTACGAACATGCCAACGCGAAGCCGCATAACCTTGATTCGCACATCAAGCACTTCGAGAAGGAGCTTACGAGCAGTGATGCAAAGAAAGTAGAAAAGGCGGCCACGTTCTTTGCCGAACTTAAAGCTATGCAGCCCAATGCAAAAGGCGTAGTAGCAGATAAGATTAACGATACACTAGCAAAAAATGCCTCTACGCTTGAGAGCATGAATAGCAAGCAAGTAATTGATGTTTTCACCGATCCTATTACGGGAACGAGTACCCCCGTGCCCAGAACCAAAGAAGTTACCAGAAGAAGCACTACCGATCCAAATGTATTAGAGAGGGCTACGGTGCCTGTCACCTATGGCGAGTTGATCCAGCAACGTGCTCGCACATACGAACGACTCGATCCTAACAATATGCCTCAAGCATAAGCTGTATAGAACCGGCTTTGTTGTATAATCATCTGTAAAGATGGCTACGTATTAGGTACTTCAGGACATAGAGGCCGAAGTTCCTGCTTCGCTAAAGTACGAATAACAAGTAAGCTGCCGAGACCCGCTGTAGTTAAATCACCCCCGTGATCTAGTAATTAGGTGTTGTTTAATGCAGGCATGTATGCTAATATGCAGGCATGAATACAAAGCAATATACAATCCGCAATATACCGCCCCGGCTGGACCGGCTGCTGCGCAAACGGGCCCAGCTGTCCGGCAAGAGCCTAAACCAGCTTGTGCTGGAGGATATTGCCGCCCAGAATAATACCCCTCTGACTAGCCAGCCAACCACTATTTTGCAAAGTTTGGACTGGTTTGTTGGCGCAGGAGCCTTGGGTGCGGACGTGCTGCAAGCGCTAGCAGAAGACGAAACAATCCAAAAGGAGCTGGTGCGGCGTGAGTTCGAATCTAATCTTTGATACATCGGCTTACAGCAACCTGAGAAAGGGAAGCGCGGCGCTAGAGCAACTGCTGGCAGGAGCAGCCGGGCTTAGTGTGCCCGTGGCTGTGATTGCAGAGCTAGAGTACGGCTTTATGAATGGCAACGACTACAGCAAAAATTATAGGGAGCTAGAGCACTTTTTGGCTCAAGATTTTGTACAGGTGCTATACATCGATACCCTACAATTAGCCAAGCACTTTGCCGGGCTTAAATTGTTCTGCAAGAAAAAGGGCCGGGCCCTGTCCGAACACGACCTGTGGATTGCCTCGCTGGCAAAGCAGCATGATTATGAACTGGTAACTTTTGATCAGGACTTTGAGGTGCTTAAAGAATTATTGCCCTCAACCCTGCACATACTAAAAGACTAATTAGCCAAGCATAAGCTGTTTATAGAACCGGCTTTGTTGTATAATCATCTGTAAAGATGGCTACGTATAAGGTACTTCAGGACATAGAGGCCGAAGATAAATTATTGGGCCCGCTCTCGCTGAAACAGTTTATTTTTGCAGCGATGACCATTGGTATGGGCGTAGCCATATTCTTTATTGGCGCCAGCCCGGCGCCAATATTCCTGAAGACCCCGCTTATACTGGGACTGTTGTTTCCAATGCTGCTAACGGGCTTTCTTGCGGCGCCGTTTGGACATGACCAGCCCAATGAGATCTGGCTGTTGGCCCGGATTAGCTTTATGTTCCGGCCGCGCAAACGTATCTGGAACCAAGACGGAGCCAAAGAACTGGTAACCATAACCGTGCCCAAGCAGGAAGCACATGTTTATACCAACGGCTTGACCCAATCAGAAGTAAGAAGCCGCCTGAGTGCGCTGGCAAACACCGTAGACAGCCGCGGCTGGGCCATAAAGAACATCAACGCCAACCTTTTTGCGCAGCCGGGCTACCTGGGCGGTGCGGTTTCGGACCGCCTGATTGACCCTATGTCGTTGCCGCAGGATGTGCCGGCGGCAGACATAACCGCCTCTGACGACATGCTGGATATTGCTAATAACTCCACCGCGGCGCATCTTGACCAGCTTGTACAGGAGTCTACTGCCGCCCACCGGCAAAGCGCTATAGCCGCCATGAGCCCGGGCACGCAAGCCAGCAACAAACCGGCGGATTATTGGTTTATGAACCAGGCGGCGCCCGCGCCGCAGATGCCAATACCCTCAGATTATGCGGTATTCCAAAACCAGCAGGTAGTAGCACCCGGCACCGAAGACATTCATCCGGCTGCCGAGGCCACCCCCGAAGAAGCAGCCCTGGCCGAAAAGCTCAAAGAGGATCACGAAGAGAAAAGGTCGCATATCAAGGACCACATGCACGTGGTGCAGCCGCTTCATGACCGCGATGGCCGCACTATAGCTCCGGCCCAGCCAGAGCCTAAGCTAGACGATGTAGATCCCTACCAGGCGCTTAGCGGCGGCCCGGGGGATGACCAGGGCTTCCAATTGGCAGAGCCGCCACTGCCGCCAACCCCGCCGCTGCCGCCGGCACAACAGGCTGTTAATCCTGCTATACTGGGGCTGGCTGCAAACGACGATCTCAATGTTGCCACGATTGCCCGCCAAGCCAAGCGCATAAGCGAAGATGACGGCGAGGTGGTAATATCACTGCATTAAATAAGTGGATAGTGGTGAGTGGTTGGTGTATAGTAGCCGCAAATGAAGGATGTGTATTCTTACAAGGATTTGGTTGTTTGGCAAAAATCTTTTGAACTGGCCAGGCGCGTCTATGCTTTGAGCGGAAAACTGCCTAAATTTGAGCAGTACGGACTCGCTTCACAGCTGCAGCGCAGTGCTGTTTCTATTCCTAGCAATATTGCAGAGGGACAGCAACGGAACAGCAGCGGGGAGTACAAGCAGTTTCTGGGAGTAGCAAAGGGTTCATCCGCGGAGTTGGAGACCCAGCTTCTGCTATTGAAAGATGTCTACGGATTTGATGCTGGTGCTGAACTTATACTGCTAGGCGAGGTGCAGAAGATGCTAAGTGCTATCGTCAGCAAACTATCCACTAGTCACTAGTCACTCAAGCCCTAATCATTTATACTTAAGCATGATATTTTCGTTTTTACTCAAAGAGTGGGATACTGATGAACTTTACGCCTAGCGTATCTAAACTCCGTACTAGGTACTCCGTGCTTCAAGTCTGGAG
>JBATRZ010000032.1:0-1521 GCA_049292975.1 Saccharimonadales bacterium (SeqCode)
ATCACCGATACCCCGATGAATAATGAAAAAATGAAACGAGTTACACTTGAATAATAATAATATTTCATCTAGAGTTAATAATTAGAAAATACCTCTAAGGCTTTTCACATGTCGTTATGGATTTTTATTAAAATAAATGAGCATTAATTCTTACTAAGAATACAAATACTGTCCTTATAAAAAAGAAACTTTTTTCTATATTTTTTCAACATTGAGAAATTTATTCTCATAATACCATCTATGCATCTGATTATAGATATACGCTCTGAAATCCCTCAAAATCCAATCATTACTCGATATGCAAGTGACTGGGTAGATGTATGGCGTGCTCGTCATCCTTGAGATTCCATTAGCTATATTCATTTCGCTTACCAAGATTGTCCAATAAACGGAAAATCGGTAATAGTAGCTTCGCCACTATGGTGGAAGAAAAATAAACCGCTCAGTACGAAAGGATCGAAAGATATATTTCGATGTATTAATTTTTCATCATTTGCCCCTTATGACAATAGTATTATTACTATTTCCCATATATTCCATCACGGAAAAATTCTTTACCCTCAATCAGAAATAACTTGGAAAGAGAAATTCATAGAAAAATACTCTCAATATACTATACAAAAATCTAAAAAGATAATTGTTCCAACACTCAGTATTGGACAAGAAACAGTTGATATAACCCATATTCAAGAAAAGGACATAGAAATCATTCCTTATATCAAGCTCACTCCATGAATATGAGATCGTTACATATTAGCACAGCTTTTGATATCTTGAAAATACTGGCTCTATGACGGAAGTTATGGAAGTGAAGCAAATATTTCCGGCCTTCTCCAATGATATAAGACATACCATGATCTGGGAGGTACGCATAACCTGATTCTCATGTGATCTACGACAAGTAGTGAACTCCGATATATAAGTGAACTCATTCAACGATTGAATCTCATTTGACTCGTCAAGGTTATTGGATCACTCCAATGACCAAGTTTTGAGTCACTCTACAAGAATGCAAGTTGATGGATATATGTTTGAGCATATTATACTGGTGGCACACGCATTGCACTTGCTCAAAGTCATAATATTCCTCTCCTTATTTCACATATACCTTCTCTTGAAAACTATTTTGAAAAAGCACTTACATTGCATCCAAATCATCTCAAAGAATTAGGACAGATGTTGAAATCACTAGAGAAAGTAGCAAAAAAAGAAATAAAAGTTTTATCAAATGATGCTATCATGATAGCATACGAAAAAATCATTTCAGAAAAAAGATAAAAAGTTGCAAAATGGTATATATTCGATAAGATACACTCATCTTCTTTATCAAAAAAATGTTCAAAATATATGGTGTCACAGACACAAATAAAAATATTCACAAATCACACGATGCTCAACATGAATCCTCTCATCACCATGAGACTCCGATTGATGTCGAGATTCGTGACTGACTCGATCATGAAACTGATATAGGCCAGATAGCAGTCGATATACTTGATACAGCGAGTTCAATTATTATAG
>JBATRZ010000033.1:0-2100 GCA_049292975.1 Saccharimonadales bacterium (SeqCode)
AACGAACCAGGGTTGCTGTGGTCGTCAGCCGCAAGGTAGACAAGTCTGCCGTACGCCGTAACCGCATCCGCCGCCGCATCTACGAGCTGGTGCGGGCCGATCTGCCGCGCATCACCACTCCGGCCGAGATAGTTATCACCGTCTATAGCGCCGATCTGGCAACCATCCCCAGCCAGCAGCTGCAAGACCTGTTGCACGAGCTTTTCAACAAAGCAAAGCTTTGAATCCCACACCATCAAACCTGTCGGCTGTCGTAGCCAGTCGCCAGGTTTGCTTCCTGGCTATTTCCGGCTTGAATCCTTGCGGTCCGCGCCAGCAGTACTTCTGCGTACAGCTGGCTTGCGTTCTGCAGATCGTGGCTTTTTATGCGAAGCAAGCAAGCTAAGCTTGTTGCTTGCAGAAAAGAGACCATGTCAGATTCGCACCAAAAACTAGCTCAAGTGTGGAATCCAAAGCCCTAGCGCTTGGGCCATGGCGCTAAAACCGTTACAATAGGTAGAACTGAAGGAGCACCAATTATATGTTTACCACGCTCATCGTCCAACCAATCTTTAACCTGCTTGTCCTAATATACGCGTTGTTGCCCGGCCACAACTTTGGCCTGGCCATAATCCTGTTTACCGTTGTCATCCGCTTGCTCATGTGGCCGCTGGTAAAGAAGCAGCTGCACAATGCCAAGGCCATGCGGCAGTTGCAGCCTGAGCTTAAGCGTATCAAGCAAGAGGCCAAGGGTGACCGCCAGCGCGAATCCATGCTGGTTATGGAGCTGTACAAGGAGCGCGGCGTCAATCCGTTTAGCTCTATCGGCCTGCTGTTGCTGCAACTGCCTATCCTAATCGGCCTGTACGCCGGCCTGCAAAAAATCATCGCCGACCCATACAACATTGTTAACTTCTCGTATTCATTCATCCAGGACCTGCCCAGCATTAAGGAACTCGCCGCCGATATCAGCAAGCTGGATATGACACTCCTGGGTATTGTTGATCTCAAGCGCGCCGCCCTGGGCGACGGCGGTGTCTACTGGCCGGCCATGCTGCTGGTGCTCGGTTCGGCCGTTACCCAGTATTACCAAAGCAAACAGCTCATGCCCGATGACAAGCAGGCCCGCAAGCTGCGCCACATCCTGCGCGATGCCGGTACCGGCACCCAGGCCGACTCGGCCGAGGTTAATGCCGCTGTCACGCGCAACACCAAGTTTTTTATACCCGCCCTGATATTCTTCTTTACTGTTAATATCGCTTCGGCACTCAGCCTGTACTGGCTGGTTAGCGGTTTGGTTGCCATGCTGCAGCAGGCCCGCGTTTTGCGTGATGACGAGGTCGAGATGGAAACCGCCCTGCACAAAGACGATAAGTCCGCCGGCCAGCGGACCGGCCGCAAAAAGGTTGCCGCCACCGCCCGCGTGGTCAGCGTCCGCACCGAAGGCGCCGAAGAAAAGCCAAGCACCAAAACAACTCCTAAAAAATCCAAAAAATCTAAGAGGAGAAGATAACCATGAGCGAAAAAGACAAAGAGCATTCGATACTGTATGCCAAGAAATACCTGGAGGACCTGCTGTCTTTCTTCGGCCTCAATACCGATGTTTATGCCACCAGCGAAGACGATGTTATTGAGCTCAACATCCCATCTACCCACCTCAACGGCTTTTTAATCGGCCAGCGCGGCGATACCATGCGCTCGCTGCAGTTCCTGGTGTCACAAGCCCTGCGCCAGCAAGAGTACGAGCTGGTGCGTGTCAATGTAGACGTAGCCGATTATAAGAAACAGCGCGCCGAGCACCTGGCCGAAACAGCCCAGGACTGGATAAAAAAGGTCAAGGATTCTGGCGAGCCTTTTGAGCTTAAGCCAATGAGCCCGGCCGATAGGCGCACCGTGCACAAGACCGCATCAGACGCCGGTCTGGTGACCGAATCTGTCGGCGAGGGCAGGGACCGCCACATTATACTGAGGCCGGCTGACGGTCCGGGTGTTGAAACCAGCGAAGAAGAGTAGGTTATATCTTTGCAAAAACTTGACAAAAGCAGAAGAAGTGTGATATAATATAATGATAGGGTATTGCTGGTTTTAACAGATACGAGCCGCCAGAAATGGCGGTTTTTT
>JBATRZ010000034.1:0-45166 GCA_049292975.1 Saccharimonadales bacterium (SeqCode)
GAACGCCCTGATTACCAAGTAACTGTAATTGACAAGCTTACCTACGCCGGCAACGCCGCGTCCTTAGAAAGTGTACTGGACAAGATCCAGTTTGTGACCGGCGATATCTGTAACGAGCAGCTGATAGACGGGCTGGTCGCATCCAATGATATCGTGGTGCACTTCGCCGCGGAATCACACAACGACAATTCGCTCAACAACCCATGGCCGTTTGTGGAGAGCAACCTGATAGGCACCTACCGCATCTTAGAGGCTGTGCGCAAGCACGGCAAGCGCCTGCACCATATCAGCACCGACGAAGTTTACGGCGATCTGGAACTGGATGACCCAACCAAGTTTACACCTGAGACAGCGTATAACCCATCAAGCCCGTACAGTAGCACCAAAGCTGGTTCTGATTTGTTGGTGCGCGCCTGGGTGCGCAGCTTTGGCATCACCGCGACCATTAGCAACTGTTCGAATAACTACGGCCCATACCAGCATGTCGAGAAGTTCATCCCGCGCCAGATTACCGAAATCCTGGAAGGCCGCCGCCCGCGTTTGTACGGTAAGGGTGAGAACGTACGTGATTGGATACATGTGGATGATCACAATAGCGCAGTTATAGCCATCATCGAAAAAGGCCAGTCTGGCGAGACCTATCTTATAGGTGCGAATGGTGAGAAGAATAACAAAGATGTGGTGGAGCTGATACTGCAGCAGATGGGCAGGAGCAGGGATGAATATGAACATGTCGCTGACCGTCCTGGCCATGATATGCGCTACGCGATTGATAACACCAAGCTGGTGAACGAACTTGGTTGGCAACCGCAGTACACCAAGTTCGAGGACGGCCTGAAGGCAACGATAAACTGGTACACCCAGAATGAAGGCTGGTGGAAGCCGCAGAAGCAAGAGACAGAGGCTAAGTATAAAGCGCAGGGCCACTAATGCCGCGTGAACTAAACGAGCAGAAGTACTGCGGGTGGTGCGGCGCAGCGGTCGAATATTTTGATAAGTGGGCGGGCAGGTGCACACGGTGCGGCTATATAAAATACATCAATCCCAATCCATGCAGTAACGTTATGATCACTAAGGGCGGTAAAGTGCTGATGGTACAAAGATCAAAAGAGCCGTATAAGGGCAAATATGACCTGCCCGGCGGCTTTATGGAAGTAGCCGACGAATCTATGGAGGCCGCTGCGCTGCGTGAGCTGCAGGAAGAGATTGGCTTACAACAGAATGACTTAGGAGAGCTGCGTTATTTTGGCTCGGCCAGGCCGCAACCTTACGAATGGATGGATAGTTTGATTAATAACATTAGTTTCTTCTATGCCGCCGAACTAACCGGCGCTGAAGCGAACATAAAAGTTGATGCCAGCGAAAACGACGGCTACATCTGGGCAGGTAGTGATGAACTCGCCAGCATAGACTTTGCCTGGGATATCGATAAAATAATGCTACGCAAGTACTTTAAGGAGATGGCATGAGTGAATTAGGTAAAGAGCTGGGCGTGCGGGAAGCGCCGATACCTGGATTTTATATTGTAGACCTGGTGCTGCACGGTGATAACCGCGGCTGGTTTAAGGAAAATTACCAGAAGGCCAAGATGGAAGCGCTTGGCCTGCCGGCATTTGAAGTTGTCCAGAATAACTTCTCGTTTAATGAGGAGCGCGGGGTGACGCGCGGCCTGCATGCCGAACCATGGGAAAAATTCATATCGGTCGCCAATGGCCGTGTGTTTGGCGCCTGGGTAGACCTGCGCAAAGGAGACAGCTTTGGCCGTATATTCACCATAGAAATAGATCCAAGCATTGCTGTGTTCGTGCCGCGCGGCGTGGCCAATGGCTACCAGACTTTGGAAGAAAAAGTCACCTACACCTACCTTGTGAACGACCATTGGTCACCAAGCAGTAAGTACACGTTTGTGAACCAGTTTGATCCGGCGCTTGGCATCAAATGGCCGATTGCCGAAGCCGAAGCTATCGTGTCAGACAAAGACCGGGCGCATCCGCTGCTTAAGGATTTAGATCCTGTCTAATATGAACTATAGCAGCCGTTGCTGAGAGCCGCTAAAGAGCAGGCTAGAGAAATTATCTGTATTTACAACTGTGTAGTCGGCGGCGGGGTAGTTACGCTTAAATTCTACCGGTAAGCGCGGCTTTTTCTTGCCCAGCTTGAACTCAAAGCCGCGGATAGCCGAGCCCTCTTCTTCTATCAGGTCTATCTCGCGTTTGTCACGGTTACGCCAATAGTAGGAACGGATTTTGCGGCCGTTATTCTGAGTGTATTTGAGGCGCTCAATTGCACAAAAGTTTTCCCACAGAACCCCTGCATCATCCCTGAATTCAAGCGGACGGAAATCGTCAACTAGGGCATTACGTATGCCCAGATCATAAAAGTAGATTTTGCGCAGGCGGCCAACTTCGGCCCGTTGATTGCGCCTAAACTGGTTACGCCTGAAGATGATAAAGGCTTTTTCTAACAGGTCAATGTAGCGCTTAACCGTCTCGTCGTTGATAGAAAGCCGGCGGCCAATCTCGCTGTAGTTCACCTCGTTCCCAACCTGGTAGGCAAGTAGCCGCAACAAATCGTTGAGAATAGTTTGGTCGTACACCACTTGCGGAGAAAAAGCATCACGATATAGGTAGTTATTGGCAATGTTGCTGAGCCGTTCATAGGCTTCGTCGGCTGCCAGCGGCCAGATGCCGGGGTAGCCGCCGCGGAGCATCATGATGTTGGCGTTTGGCAGTAATTCGGTTTGGTTTTGCGAGATCTCTTTGATACCAAACGGGTAGAGGATTGTCTCGACGCTGCGGCCCGTAAGCGGCTCGGTGACTTTGTTGGCCAGATCTAGACTGGATGAGCCGGTGACCAGCAATTTTATCTCCGGGTAGCTATCGTGAATAAGCTTGATACTTATGCCTATGTTTGTTACGCGCTGAGCTTCGTCAATAATGACCAAGCCGGCATTGCCCAGATAAGACTTGAGTTCGCGGGCTGACTTGCTGGTAAGACTTGCGACTACCGTGGGGTCATCGCAGGTGAGGTAAAGCGGGTTGGTATAATTGGCAGCAATCTGCTTGGCCAAGGTAGTCTTGCCTACCTGCCGGGCGCCATAGACAATAGCAACCATGCCTTTATCTAGGATTGCTTCTACTTTTGGCTGCAGGTCCCGGGTAATCATATTGCCAGTATAAAACATCCTATTAACGCCGGTCAAGCGCCGTAAAACATCCTATTAACGCCGTTTAATTAGCAAAATAAGGCATATTAAGGCGGCTGTCCTTGGTATACTGGTATATATGGATAATTCAAAAATCTTTATCGCCGGATCAAGCGGCCAGCTTGGTACAGCATTGCGGGCAAAGTATCCGGATGCTAAGTTTGCTGACGTGGATGAGCTTGATATCACCAACAAAGAATCAGTAGAGAACTTTGATTGGTCCGGGATTGAAATACTCCTGAATGCTGCCGCGTTTACTAATGTAGACGGGGCTGAATCGCCCGAAGGCCGCAAGGTAGCCTGGAGTGTCAATGCCGATGCCGTCGCTAACCTGGTAGCGGTTGCCGCCCAGCACGACATGACACTGGTGCATATCTCGACCGATTACGTATTTGATGGAACGAGTGAGCTGCACATAGAGGACGAGGCCTTTGCGCCGCTAAGCGTCTATGGCGCCAGCAAAGCGGCGGGAGATATTGCCGTGTCGCTAGCGCCCAAATTTTACATACTGCGCACTAGCTGGGTGATTGGCGAGGGCAAGAACTTTGTGCGCACCATGCTGGAGCTTGGCAAGAAGGGTATTAACCCCACGGTGGTTTCCGACCAGACCGGCCGCCTGACCTTCACATCAGAATTAGTCAGTGCAATTGACCATCTTTTAACCAAACATGCACCGTACGGAACCTACAATATCAGCAACAGCGGCGATAGCGTCAGCTGGGCGGATATAACCCGCGCAATCTACCAAGAGGCAGGCATGGATAACACGGTTACCGGCACGACTACCGCTGAATATTATGTGGGCAAAGAAGGTATTGCCCCGCGTCCGCTGCAAAGTACGCTGAACTTGGATAAAATCCAGGCTACGGGTTTCGCCAGTACCGATTGGCGCACTGAGCTTAAAAGCTACATAGCCAAGGAATCACAGGCTGGATAAGCAGTAGTTATTGCGAGGGGTTAAGCAGAAACTTATTTCTGCATTACGTGCCATGTGGCTGCCGGTTTGTACCAGACCGTCTGCTGCCAGTACGGTAAATACAGCAGACTAACAGATGGCAAAAATTAAGCTGTGGGGTTTATTACGGCAACTAGCCAGAAAAGGTGTACAAATATATATGTTAGGGTAACACTCTAACGCACATTGACACGTCGGAATCAGCGGATGAAAGGGAGATACCTTGCTGTTCATACTGTTCGGGCTGGGACTCGCAGCAGGAGCCGCCGCCGCACGCACCGCGATGGGAGCTATCTTCGCGGCAATTATGCTGGTGGTGATCGCAGTAAAGGGCCTGATGATGATGGGTATGAGCGAAACTAGCGCAACTTCCGTGGTGCTGCTCTCGGTCTTTATCCCACTCTGGGCACTTTGGGCCTACCTGAGCGGTCTTGCACTGCTTGGGGTTTGGGCTTGGATGTCAAGAAGCCGTGTAGGTACGGATCTGGGCGGTGTGATTTCGGCCTTCCTGGTTGGAATCGCGGCAAATGCCGGCGCCTTTGGGATCCTGTGCATGGTGTACGGCGCATGAAGGCCGCTATCATGGCCAAAGGCCCGTGACGGCTGGTGGGGGAACCGCGCTTTGCAGGCAGTATGCCCAAGGCAACCGCACCCCGCCAGCCGTTTACGGGATTACCCTATTCTCTAAGTGAAGGCACATGCCTTCGCCAACTCCCGGTATCTGACGTGTCTCTTCTATTTTTTGGTAACCGAACTTATGAACGACTTTATGTCATGCTGGAAATTCGCAGCAGAGAAAGTTGTTGCCTTATCCTGTAAAGCTGCGGTGTTAAACCCAGCAGACCTGAAAGCCTGCAGCGTTTGTTTGAGCGAAGCAACAGTTTGTTGCTTGAAGAATTCGCCGGTCTTGCCGGCAATCACGTAATCCAGCGCGCCGCCGGCCCGATAGGCAATAACAGGCAGGCCTGCAGCCATAGCCTCTACGGGAGCAATGCCAAAATCTTCATAACTAGGAAAGAGGAATGCCTGGTGCTGGTGGGCCAGCGCCACCAGTTCTTCGCCCGATACGCGGCCGGTGAACGTGATGTTTGGTCCGGCAAGCTTTTTTAGCTCATCGGTTATGGCCCCGCTGCCCGCGATGGTCAAGTGCAAGCCCAGCTCGTTACAGGCCTGTATAGCCAGGTCGAAACGCTTCATTGGTACATGCCGCCCCCACATGATGAATCCCTTGCGGGGTTTTGATACTTGATGCTTGATACTTGATATTTGAGAAAAACGGGCAGTGTCGACCGGCGGAAAAATTAAGGCAGAGCTGCGATTATAAAATGTCTTAATGTCGTCCTTGATATGCGACGAATTAGCTATAAAATAATCAACCTTTTGCGCGGCTTTGTAATCGCGCTTACGCAGGGGTTTGACAAGCAGCTTGAGGCCAAGGCGCACTAGCCATTTGGGCCGCATACCGGGGTCTATGTAGTATTCGTCGTAATGCCGCCAGTAAAAATGCACGGGCGTATGGCAGTACGAGATGTGTATGCCGCTGTTGGTGCGGGCAAACTTGGCCTCGCCATTACCGGTGATGGATATGACCAGGTCAAACTGGTTTAAACCGAGCCGGGCAAACCACCACTGCCTGACAAGCGGCAGAAACTTGCGTAATTGGCGGAAGGGCGTGCGCTGCAGGTAACCGGTGACTACCACGCCATCAAGCCGTTGCCGCCATTCATCGGAACAGTACGATGTATAAATGGGCGCTTCCGGGAAAAGACGGTGGAATTCTTCCACTACCAGCTCACCGCCGCCGCCGTATATCCAGTCGGTCACCAAAGCTACGCGTGGCTTTGGAATAGTTGAGATTTGATAGTTAATAGATGAGTCAGGCTTTGCCATTGAAATACCCCATGACTGCATTTAGCTGTTTCTGTAAGCTCTCAATAAGTTCAATAGTTTTACTCTTCTGCTCGTCGTTTATGTAATTGAGCCTGTGTGCGAGGTAAATAAAATTCTTTACTTCTAGCAATGAGCCGTAAGCAATCCGATAAAATTGAAGCTTATCTTTTGAGGATTTACGGCCAAAACCTTCCGCAATATTAGCAGATATGGAACTTACTGCCCTACGAAGCTGATTAACGAGTGCGTAATTTTCCTCATCAGGAAAAAATTTGCTGAGCGTATACACCTCTACGGCAAGGTCCTGAGCGTCTTGCCAGACTGGCAAATCCTCAAACTGTTGAATTTTATTCTTATCTATCATCTATTATCTATGAAGGCCTACGCCTTCTTGGCATTGGCTTTCTTCTTGACAGCTGTCAAGCGGGGCACGAAACTGCGCACGGCCTCGTCCAGACCAAAAACGTGCAGGGCGCCGATAAGCACATAGATGTCATCGATATCTTTGTCTGCCGGCTTGGCGGCATCCTCAAGTGACTTGAGCATGGCATCCACGCGGGTAACCAGCCACTTTTCTTCGGATTCCTGGATGGCGTTGAGCGCGCCGGCAGCTTTGGAATCGGAGCCGACGACCTCAAGGCTGCGGGCAGAATTCTCACGTTTGCGCAGGTGGCCGCGCTTGATAAGGTTATTGACGTGCAGGGCAACGGTAGCCACCGAGTTGTAATTGAGGCCGTTCATGATTTCGCGGTAGCTGGGGCTATAGCCGTGCTCGCGGATGAAGGCGTCTATATAGGTTAAGAGTTCTTTTTGTTTTTTGGTTGGACGGATAGTTTCGCTCATGCATACTCCTTTCTTAGTGATGTGCTGAGGCTATATGCTTAGGGGCTTTGCGCAGGCGCGGTTTGACGATTTTGTCGCGGTGCGGGCTGCCCTCGGGAAACACCCAGTACTTGTACCATAAGTAGTTCCAGACAGTAAAAAATCCGCTGGCTATGAATTGGCCAATCTTTGGATCGATACCCGCGTACTCGCGCAAGACATAGAGGATAAGGAAGTTCAGCAGGAAAGCGTTGAGCAGGGTATAGATAATATAGCGGCTGGCGGTAAAAGCGATTTTTTCACTTCGTTTGGTACGGAATACCCAATAGCGCTGCAGGAAGAAATTGAGCGTGATACCGACCGCATTGCCGATGAAGTTGGCGATAAATAGCCCAAGTTTTTCACCGTATTTATCAATCAGCGGCCCGTCAAGAACCACAATCAGTATATAACCGCTCCAGAACCAGACGCCGCCGGTGATCATGTATTCGGTAAACTGGATAAGAAGGGTGCGGGTGCGTTTTTTCATGTGTTAGCACCATTGTAGCTTACATTTTCGTATTTTGTACAGCACGAATCCTGCACCGGCAAACCTGCCAAGCTGCAGAGCAGCCTGCCTGTTTGCCGGTGCAGGATTCGTGGTAACTCCTAATTTTGGTATCATTAAGCCTAGGATATGAAGAATAATGCCAGCCTGGTCTACGGTTTTTTCCTTATCATCGGTGACTTTTTGGCGCTGGTGGCGGCCTTTGCGTCGGCTTACGTATTGCGCGTCAAGCTGGATGAACGGCCGCTGGTAGCCGAGATTGCCGGCCGCGAATACTTACTGGCCTTCCTATACATCCTGCCTATCTGGCTAATTATCTTTGGTCTGCTGGGACTGTACAACAAGGATAATTACGAGAACCGCTTTGCCGAATTTGGCCGCCTGCTGGTGGGTTGTTTCCTTGGTATCCTGGTGGCCATCGGCTACGAGTACGTAAGCAAGGCCAGCATCTTCCCCGCTCGCTTGGTGCCGGTGTACGGCTTGGGGCTGGCCTTCGCCCTCCTGCTTCTATTCCGTACCATCGCACGGGGTTTAAGGCGCAGTTTGTTCCACTACGGTATCGGCGTAAGCAACGTGCTTATAGTTGGTGATACCGAAGTAACGGCGTTGTTTATAGAGGCTATCGCCTACACAAAAGTGACAGGCTACAAGATTATCGGCGTGGTCGGCACGGATAAATTTTCGCACAAATACCGGCACTTCCATGATTTTGACGAGGCAGTGGCGGCGCTAAAAAACAAGGGCATACACAGTATCATCCAGACCGAGCTGTATGCATCGGCAGACAAAAACAGCAAGATACTTGCCTATGCCCAGGAGAATCACATTGCCTTCAGGTTTGTCCCGGGCAACAATGAGCTGTTTGTAGGCAACATAGACGTGGATCTGTTCTACTCTATCCCCGTTATTGCCGTGCACCAGACGGCTCTGACCGGCTGGGGACGGATAGTAAAGCGGCTGTTTGACATTGCCGTGTCGGGACTGGCGCTGGCAGTGCTCTCGCCGTTGTTTGTTTTGCTGGCAATTTTAAACAAGCTGTTTGATGTGCGCGGTTCGGTGTTCTTTAAACAAACGCGGCTGACGCGCTTCAACCGTGAGTTCAAGGTCTACAAGTTCCGTACCCAGTACGGCAAGTATGATGGCACGACCCCAGAGCAGGCTTTTGAAATGATGGGCAAGCCCGGGCTCGCCCGGAAGTACCGCGGCAATGGAGATTACCTGTCCGATGACCCGCGCGTTACCATGTTTGGTAAATTCCTGCGAGCCAGCAGCCTGGATGAGCTGCCCCAGCTTTGGAACGTGCTGCGCGGCGATATCAGCCTGGTTGGACCCCGAGCTTTGATTCCTCAGGAGCTGAGCAAGTATAAGCAGCGCCATGCCATATTATCAGTCAAGTCGGGCCTGACCGGCCTGGCCCAGATATCAGGACGGCGCGATATCAGCTTTGATGAGCGGCGCAAGCTAGACATCTTTTATGTTCAGAACTGGAGCTTCTGGGGCGATATCGTTATCATCATCCGCACTTTTGCAGTAGTGCTATTGCGCCGCGGCGCTAAATAACCCCCATGCACTCACACCGGCAAATCTGCCAGTCTGCAGATCAGCCTGCCCGTTTGCCTCTTGGCTATTTCAGGCTTGAGCTACTGCGGTACTTCTGAAGCGGTATTTCTATATACAGCTTCAGAAGTGTCCTCGCGCTCCCCCCAACTAGCCCAAGTGTGAGCACATGGGCGCACAATCGAGTAATGATGCAATAACTAGACGACGCGTTTATCGTGGAGTTCCGGGCGCGCTGCAAAGATCTTGCGTAGTTTGCCTTTGAGGCCGCGGTATTTGAACTCGTCCAATGTTTTCTCGTACAGGGCCACGTAATCGCGGGCCATGTTGCGGTAGTTGAAGGTCTTACGGGCATGATCTGAAACCGCGCGCCGGTCCAGCTTGGTGCAACGCTTGAAGGCGCTGTAGCCTTCTACGAAATCTTCAACCAATACACCGGTCTTGCCATCGATGATAAGTTCGGGCATCGAACCTACGGATATGGCCAGGGTGGGCGTGCCGCAGTAGGCGGCCTCTAGTACAGTGAGGCCAAACGGCTCACGGAAGCCAGTGGGATGGAAGTTGCACTTGGCGTTGCTGAGCAGCTCCACCTTTTCGTCGAAGCCGATCTCGCCCAGGTACTCCACCAGCGGATTATCCAGGTATGGCTGGATTTCTTCTTCAAAGTATCCGTCTCCAAGGTAATCCAGCTTGCCTGCCAGCTTAATCTTGATATTAAGTGCCAGGGCCAGCCTAATGGCTAGATGCGGGTTTTTCATACGGTCAAACCGGCCGATGAAGGCAACATAATCCTGCGGTTTCTTCACAAAAGGAAATTCATCTGGGTTTAGGCCGTTGTAGACGACGCCGGTAGTATTAAGCGTAGGCAGCGCCCTAGTCTGGTTATTGGATATGCAGATGTAGCGCAGAGACCGGCGCCGGGTGTAGTACGGAATGTCCTCAAAGATGACAGGATTATGAAGGGTTGTGACGTTAGGAAAATTCCTAAACGGCAGCATGTCATAACCATGCGAATGGATTATATCTACTTTGTTACGCACCGAGCCGACCAGATGGTAGGTGGCGGCCATGGCTGCTTTGGCTTTCTTGGCATGGGCGGCGCGGTCGCTGCGGCGCCTAGGAAACCACAGGGCTTTGTCTACTGAAGGCAGCGTAAGGCATTTGGCGGTAGAGTCACCGGCTGCTATCAGGATAACTTCATGACCCAGCTCTTCAAGACCTTCGATGAGGTGGCCGATGATGCGTTCGGTCCCGCCGTATTTGGGCGGCGGCACAGGAACAAAAGGCTCAGCAACAATTGCTATTCGCATAAATTATTTTTTAGCTTTGGGCGGGAACGGGCTTTTCAAAGCCTGTGACAATAGACGGCCCATGCCATCGTAATGCTGGACAGAATAACCTATAAACTCCTGCAAGCCCTCCTTGGCCTGTTTGCGCACCGGGCGTACATACTCTTTCACACTTAATAGTATAGCGGGTTTTATGGAGGACGGTGTATAAAATCTTACTAATTTGGCCATAATAGGCTGCTAAAACTAAGCTATGTTAGAGTTAACAGATGAGCACGTTATTTGACCCCGATCTAATAGTGTACGAGCGTTTCGAGCCGGTCCGTGCCGAAAACAGCCGGGGCATCTTTGCCAGTACCGGGCGTAACTTTGCCGGTTCGACCTTTGGGCGCGATTCTGCCGAGGTGGGGGAGGACCTGGTAGAGTTCGATCCGGTTATTCCGCGTGAAGTACTGCTGACACTCGCCTCACTGCAAGGGCTTGGCCATGATGACCTGACCGAGGAGGAACCGGGCAGGATACATCATCTTTACCGCGCAAAAGACGATATGGTTACCGAGGAGAACATGCTTGCCTATAGGATAGATTCGCTGCGCTGGGGCAGCGACGGCAAAGAGATGATTTACTACGGTTCGGTGGACGCAACGGCGCTTTTTGTGCGTCTGGGCGTACGCTATGCCCGTATCCACGGCGAGGGGATCCTGTACGAGCGGGTTACGGGCCGTGACGGCCAAGAGCGCATTTTGGCTGATCATCTGCTAATGGCCGCCGACTGGCTATTAGCAAAGATAGCAAGCAGCGATCTGGGACTGATAGAGTTCAAGCATACCAATCCAAATGGCGAGCATATACAAGCCTGGAAGGATTCGCTGGCGGCCTACACGCACACTGACGGTACGCCGGTAAATGTTGATGATGCTATCGCACCGCTGGAGGTGCAGGGTTATGCGTATGACGCGCTGAAGGGTATAGAAGCCTTGTTTCCCGGTTCGGTGCCTGAAGGGCTGGCAATGGGGCTGGCCCGCCGCACCATCAGTAATTTCTGGCTGGAAGACGAGCAAATGTTTGCCCAGGCCATTGACCGTGATGCCAATGCTCACCCCCGTCCAGTGCGTACGCCAACCTCGAATTCGGGGCTTATTCTAGATTCTGATCTGCTGGTGGATATGCCGGGTACTGAACACAAAGTCAAGACAACCATAGACATGCTGATGGGCCCGGATTTTATGACTCGTGCCGGCCTGCGCTGCCGCAGCCTGGCCTACGCCCATTTGATTGAGTATCCGGATTACCACGGCTCATATGCGGTATGGTTCAAGGAGACAAATGATTTTATCAGGGGGCTAGAAAAACATGGGCGAAAAGCTCAGGCAAATAAGCTGGCCCAAGCCATTATCAGCACTATCCAGGAACTTGGCGAGTACTACGAATTCGTTTTTGTGGATGAGCACGGCGAGCTTATCCACCCCAGCGCCCAGAACGGCAGGTTCGCGGATGCGCGCAGCCGTGTGCCGGAGCCTGGCCAGGCCTGGACAATCTCGGCCTTTGTACGGTGTCTAAGACTTAGCCAGCTTAATAGTTGAGTAATCACACTTTATATATTGCATGCATTCCACAACGGCAAACAGGCTGTTCTGCAGCGTGGCAGGTTTGCCGGTGTGGGATGTATGAGGTTATTCGCGGCGCAGGGCTTCGATGGGGTTTATTCTCTGCGCCCGCCGCGCCGGCAGAAACACAACCAGCAAGCCGATAATTACAGTAAAGCCAGTCAGGGCCAGCACTGCCCACAAAGGAGTCGAGAAGATTTCAAAATTGTCCGTAACGCCGCGGCCAGACGCAAAACGGTTCATCCAGAAGTTCACCATTCTGCCGGCAATGGCAGCCAGGCTTATGCCGATTATCGCGCCAAAAAACGATATCAGCACCGCCTCGAAAATGAACAGCTTGCGCATGTCTGAGTTGCGCGCCCCCAGCGCCATCATCAGGCCGATCTCGCGCGTGCGTTCCAGCAGCGAAATGGTCAGGGTATTGAACATGCCCAGGATAGATACGATCATGCCGATACTGCCGAAGCCGATGAGGATAAAGGTAAACAAGCGGAAAATCTCATTGATTTCGGCCAGCGTATCGACCGGCGAAGATGTCTCCAGCCCTTTGCTCTCGACTTGCTGCCTAACCTGGCCGACACTGGCAGGATCGTCGGTGATAATCTTGACGTTTTGGTAAGTCTTGACACCTGCCAGGTACATGTTGCTGGAAGGCATGAAAATCTCCGAGCCAGACCCTGAATCTATCACGCCGACAATCTCGAACTCGCCGCTGATTTCGTTTTGTTCCAGTCGCAGGTCTTCGAGCGGGATGGTTATGGAAATCTTCTGCCCCAAGGCCTTTTTGTTATCCTTCAGGCCGGTTGCTTCAAGCGCGGTGGTGTTGATGAGCACATGGCGGGTATCATCGCTCGTCAGCAGCCGTCCGGCTATAAGGTTGAGTGTGGTCATCTCCTGGAACGCCACATCGATGCCGTAAGTGACGCTGTCTACCTCGGCGCCTTCGCGTTTCAGTGAGCCGGGAAATGAAAACTGCGAGCCAACCTTTTCGACATGCGGGAAGTTCCGTATCTCGTTGATAAGTTCGTCATTGAGACGGATGAGTTTTGAGTTGGGCGAGGACACATCAATTGATTTGATGCTTTGGTCGCCGATGACCTGGCTGGTCACGAGTTTTTGCAATCCAAGCCCGAAGGACAGCAAAAAGAATATCGCGCCGATACCGATGACAACGCCGAAGATGGTCAGCAGTGAGCGCAACTTTTTGGCCAGCAGGTTTTTCCAGGCAATGGCAAACAACACTTCGGGACGGACAGCCGTGTAGCGGTGCCGCCGTCCGGGCAAAAATGCTAAGCGGTTATTCCCTGTCTTCATGCTTGGCCTTGCTGAGCCGCGTTATACGGTCACGCATGTTATGAACTAACACGTCAGTGGCGTCTTTAATGTTATGTTCGGCTATTTCCTCGACTACGCCGTCGCTGATGTGCAGCAGGTGGTCGGCAAAAGGCAAGTACTCCATGTTATGCGTGACCAAGATGATGGTGCGGCCTTCCTGGGTCTGCATGTCATACAGCAGGTCCATGATCATGTCGCCGGTGTTGCTATCCAGACTGCCGGTAGGCTCGTCGGCGATGATAAATAAAGGGTCATTGACGATGGCACGGGCTAGGGCAATGCGCTGCTGCTCGCCGCCGGACAGCATGACAGGATATTTCTTGGCGTAACCCTGCATGTTGATGCGTTCCAGCGCCGCCATGGCTTTTTTGGCAGCCATGCCGCGCGAGTGGCCCAAAAAGTAGAGCGGTATCGAGATATTATCGATGACATTAAGACTCTTGACCCAGAAGTTCTGCTGGTAGACGATACCGATACGGTTGGCCCGGAAGTAAGCCAGGTCATTGGCGCTGAGCTTGTAAACGTTCTCGCCCTCAAAGTTCACTTCGCCGGCACTGGGCTTCTGCAGCCCCGTCAAAATATTAAGCAAGGTTGATTTGCCCGAGCCGGACTGGCCGTAGATGATATTAAACGAGTTGTTGTACAGGTCAAAATCGGCCCGCTTGAGCACGGATACTTTCTCTTCACCCACCATAAAGTCCTGCTTGATGGCTTTGGCTTTGATGACTGTCTGTTTGGTCGCTGCCATGCTATAACCCGAAGACCCTTTGCAAGGTATTAAGTATGATGGTAAGCACGCTCTCCGATGCCCTGCCGATAATGGCGGATTGCGGCTCGCCCAAGCCTATGTTGCCGGCCCGGTCCTTGCTCATGGGCTGCAATGAGTAAACCTTGCTTGGCGGCAAATCGCTAACAATGACCAGGTGCTCGGTAGTGAGTTCGGTGTCTTCGGCGGTGCGGCTGTTGAAAACGGTGGCGTTTGAACCATCGGCGTAACCGACCTGGCTCATGCTTGGCTCGTCGGTCTTCCAGGATATGACCACCTGGCCCCTTGCCTCGGCGCCGGTACCGCGAATGGATGATTCGATGCTGATTTCGGTAACGACCGGCGAGCGGGTATCCAGCGCGGTCTTGAATTGCTGGCGGTCGGAGACGGCCAGGTTGTTATCTTTGTCGCGGCCCTGGGCGATGATGAAGTAGGTGCTGTCGTCTTCTAGCCCGCTTATCCTGACTTCGTGGCTGCTCTTGAGCTCGGAGCTCTGGATCTCGCGCGCCTGGCCGCCAACTTTGCCGTAGATAACCATGGAGGTGCTGGGCACGTTAGTCTGCCAGCTGACCAGCTGCGTGCTGGTGGGTTCGCCTGCGACCGGCTGGAAGCGCATGTTAGAAATGCGCGGCCGAGGCGGCGTGGTGAAACTAAAGACATTGCCGGCGTATTCGGTACCTTCCGAGTCAAAGGCACTGAGCTTGTAGAAATATTTGCTGCCGTCTGCCAGGTTATCCAGGTCAAAGGTGTATTGCGATTCTTCGCTAGATGTATTGATTGACTTGAGACCGCCGAATGAATCGCTTTGGCCGTAGTAAATTGTCACCTTGGCGGCGCCCTTGGTCTTAAACTGGACGGTTGCCCCGCTCAGGCCGATGCGGCTGGTCTCTATCTCGCGCACGGTCGGTGCCGGTGCCGTGGTAAAGGTGAATTCCTGGCTGGTGCCGGTATTGCCGTCTTCATCGGTCCAGCGGGCTACGTAGTAATAGGTGGTACCGGCGGCCAGGTTGTCGAGCTCGATGGCGTGCGAGGTGACTTGATCAGAATTGCCGATTTCGGAGCTGCCGTATTGGCCGCTGCTGGTGCCGATGGCAATCTTGGAGTCGCTGGTACGGTCGGTTGTCCAGGTGATGGTGGCTTTCTTGGTGGTTATGCTGTCGGTTTCGGGGTTGCTGGTAAGAGCAGCAGGGCTGGTAAAGCGGCCGGTCGGCAGCAGATTCACTGTGGTGCTGTTGGCGCCGCAGTTGTTGGTGTTGTCACAGGCGCGGACGTAGTAATAATAAGTTTGCTGCGAGAGGTTGGCGTCTATGTATGTCGTGCTGCTGCTGCTGCCAACGAAACTGAAATTGGTGTTATCGGTACTGCGGTAGACCCGGTAGCTGGCGATGCCGCTGCCCGTATAGGTTGGCTCTTCCCAGGTGATGGCCAGGCGCCACTTGCTGGTAGCTTTGATGGATACGTCCACGATATCCAGGTTCTGCGGTATGCCGGGGCTTGGTGTGTTGGCGCTGAAATTCACGCTGGCAAAACTGGCGTAATTAATATTGTTTGACTCGTCACGGGCGACAACATAGAGAGTATTAGTGCCCGGCTGCGTTGCGTACGGACCCGTGCCTAACGAGGTAACGCCGGGTGAGGTGTAGATACAGTTGGTGCCGGTCGGCAAAGTATTGATGCTATAGCAATAGGTAATGTTATTGGCGTCGCCGACGAAGGTGGCCGGTGCATCCCAATCAAAAGCAAACGAGTTGGCAGTGTTAGTGCTTGGCGTTGCTGCCAGGTTCTGCGGCTCGCTTGGCGCGCCGGCGGTATTGACCTTGAGCGTGGCGGTGACGTAGCTGTTAGTCACGTTGCCCGCCAAGTCCCAGGTGCGGAAGTGGATGGTGTTGATACCTTCGTTGATGTTGGTAAAGTCGGGCGTAGGAATGGTCAGGTAGCTGCCGTCATTGGTTAGCAAGTCGGTCATATCGCCGGTGCCGTTATGGGCGTCGCCGTACCAGGATGAGCCGTTTATGCGGTACTGCAGGCCGGCCAGGCCGGAGTTGGCATCAGAGGCTGCTGAACCCCCGGTGGTCGGCCAGGTTAGGGTAGTCTCTTTGGTGTTGATAAAGCCCGATGGTGCGGTAATGAAGCCGGGATTAGCGGGCGCGGTGTTATCAAAGCGGAATTGGAATTGCTCTGCCGAACCGAAAACATTGCCCGCGTTATCAATCGCCTTGATGCGCAAATAATACGGCGATGACGAACTGGTAAGTGCCGTGTTTATATAACCCGCCGTTGCAAAATCTACCGAGTTGGCAGTCACCAGGAATTGGCAGAAGCTGCCGGCATGGGTTGGGCTGGTGCCAAGCAGACCGGCGGTGGTGACGGGATCGGCCGTGTTGTCGGTGCCGAGGTACAAACAGTAGCCTTTGATACCAGCGCCGCTATCGGCACCGGCCGTCCAGGTAAAGTACGGGCTGGAACCGTTGGTCCAGGCATTTGAAGCCAGCGACCCCCCGCCGTTACTCTTGTAGGCCTGGATGGCGGAGGCATTGGCGCTGGGGGCGGCCATGTCGGAATTGGCCTGTACCTGCAGCTGGTTCAGGGTGACGCGCTGGTTACCGTTGCCGGACAAAATGGCCTGCCAGCGGATCCCGTAGAAGGTGACGGGGAAGTTTACGATGTTTTGGTGCACCTGGGTCTCGGTGTTGGCTTGAGCAGTATTGGCACTGGTTGCCCAAGCCGAGCCGTCCCAGTATTTCCATGTTGCGCCGTTATCATCGCTCAGGCGGTAGGTGATGGCGCCGCCGTCCGCAGTTTCGGTCGTATCAAAGACGTCAAAGTTACGCACACCGGAAGTAAAGGCGGCGTTAGCCAGGCTCATCACTTGCGGCGTGGTGGCGTACGGCAGGCTGGTGAAGGACGTACGGGCATTGTTAGAGATACGGATTTCGTCCAGCAGGCCCTTGAAGTAGGCTTGCGGCTTGCCCTGCTCGCGGCCGCCGTAGCCAGTGCCGATAAGCAGCGGGCGGGCAGAATCGGGCAGTGACAGGCTGATGTTCTTTGCCGCGTCCTGGGTGCCGTTGATGAAGAGCTTCATGGTGATGCCGTCGTAGCTAGCAGCGACATGGCGCCAAGCAGTATCAAATGAGGTGGCGGCTGATTGCAGAAAGCCGTTGTTGCCCCAGCTCCAAACATTGGCGTCGGCGTTAGCCGAGTTGCCGGTACCGATGTAAAGTCTGCCCTGGTAGTTGCTCATAGACTCGACTTCTTCGATGGTGTTGCCCCAGCCGTTGTTGAGGCCGCCGCCGCCGATCTTGGCCCAGGTACTGCCGCTGTACTTCCAGACCTCGCCGTCGCCGGCGCTGTTGCCCAGGCCCACTATCAGTTCGCCGCTGTAGACGGTCATGCTGCGTACGTTCTCGAAGGTACCGCTAATCCAGCTGCCGTTTACGTCATCGCCGCCGGCTTGGGCCCAAGCTGTACCGTTCCACTCCCACAGGTCGGCATCGCCAGCAGCTATGCCGAGACCGGCGTACAACTTGTTGTTATACACCAGCATGCTCTCTACCTGTCCGGGCGTGCTGTTCCAGCTTGAATTTACGCCGTCGCCGCCAATCTTGGTCCAGGCGGTGCCGTTCCAGCGGTAGACTTCGCTGTCGCCGGCGCTGTTGCCCAAGCCCGCTATCAGCTGGCCGTTATAAATTGCCATGGACGAGACGCGCTCGTAATTGGTATTCCAGCTGCCGTTTAGGCCGTCGCCGCCAATCTTGGTCCAGGCGGTGCCGTCCCAGCGGTAGACCTCGGCGTCGCCGGCGCTGTTGCCGATGCCGGCATACAAGTAACCGCCGTAATTAGCCATAGCATTAACTTCTTCATAGCTGGTATTCCAGCTGCCGCTTTGGCCGTCGCCGCCAATCTTGGTCCAGGTACTGCCGTTGTAGCTCCAGACCTCGGCGTCGGTAGCCGTATTGCCCAGGCCCACCACCAGGTTGCCGCCGTAGCTCTGCATAGACGTAATCAGCTCGAAACTATTAGCCGCCCAGCTGCCGCGGATTGCTTGGCCGCCCACCAGATCCCAGGTGTTGGTGGCGCCGTCCAGCTCCCATACCTGGGCCGAACCGGTGGCCGAACCGATGCCGGCATACAGTTTGCCGCGGGCTGAGAACAGCGTTTCGACCGAGCCCATGGCGTAGTAACCCCAGCTGTCGTTGATGTACTGGCCGCCAATGACGGTCCAGGTACTGCCGTTCCAGCGGTAGACGTAGCTGCTGCCGCTTGCGTCATAAAGTGCGGCGTACAGGTTGCTGCCATCGGCGGTAAGCTCGTAGACGATATCGCCGGTTGCCGTTGCCCAGCTGCTATTTACACCGTCGCCGCCAATTTTGGTCCAGGCGCTGCCGTTCCAGCGGTAGACTTCGCCGTCGCCGTCGCCGTTGCCCAGGCCGGCATACAAGTTGGTGCCGTCGTGTGCCAGGGTATAGACGATTTCGTAGGTGCTGGCGGCCCAGCTGCCGCTTAGGCCGTCGCCGCCTATTTTGGTCCAGGCGCTGCCGTTGTAGCTCCAGACTTCAGCGTCATCGGCGGTTTCGCCTAAGCCGGCATACAGGGTAGAACCTTGCCAGGCCAGGGCATGGATGCTCTCGTAGTTGGTATTCCAGCTGCTATTTACGCCGTCGCCGCCGATCATCGCCCAGGTTGTACCGTTCCAGCGCCAGACCTCGGCATCGGTTGTGGAGTTACCAATACCGGCATATAGGTTGGTACCGTCGCCCATGAGGGAGTAGACAATCTCGTAATTGGTGTTCCAGCTGCCGCTTAGGCCGTCGCCGCCAATCTTGGTCCAGGCGGTGCCGTTCCAGCGCCAGACCTCGGCATCAAGCGTGCTTGAGCCTAGCCCGGCATATAAACTGCCGCCGGTGTATTCCAGATTACTAACCAGCTCGTAGGTGCTGGCGGCCCAGCTACTGTTGAGCGTGTCGCCGCCGATTTTGTCCCAGTCTGTGCCGTCCCAGCGCCAGACCTCGGCATCTCCGGCAGTGCTGCCCAGGGCGGCATAAACGTTTGTACCATCCGTTTCCAGCGTGTACACGTACTCGTACGTCTGGGCTGGCCATGAGCTGTTGATACCCCGGCCGCCTATCATTGCCCAGGCGGTGCCGTCCCAGCGCCAGACCTCGGCATCGTTGTTGTCAATACCAAGTCCGGTGTAGTAATTGCTGCCCATCATAACGGCAGCCGTGGCCGCGCGCTTGCCGTCCAGGTCCCAGCTGCCGTTTACGTCGTTGCCGGCGGCGCGGGTCCACTGGGTGGCAGCGCTGTTAGCCAGTTCGTAGGTTAGCTTGCCGGTCTCGTTGTCGTAGTACAACGAATAATCGCCCTTGTCCACGACGCCGTGGCGTTGCGGGCTGCTGCTGGCGCTGAAGGCGTCGTCCAGCTTGGTCCAGCCTTCGATAGTGTTAGCCTGGCCCATTGACAGGGAGGCAGAGTCCGGCACGCTTAAGTACTCGTTGTTGCCGTTGAAATCAAAGGCGTTATTGAGGTTGCCGCCTGCGAAAGTGCCGCCGTTCACGGCCGCGTCGTTTTGGTTGCCTGAGCTGTCGGTTGCTACGGCGCCGCCCGCTTCGTCCAGGTGGTACAGGCCGGCGGTGTTGGCATCTGCGGTGTAATTCTGGGCCTTCAGGCGGGCCTGGCCGCCGACAATCTCGATACCGTTGTCGTAGGCGTAATGGCTGGCGTTTGAGAAATCCCACGAGGTAGTAGTGTCGCCTGCGAAGGTACGGGCCAGATTGACGAACAAAAACCCGCCGATGGAAAGTAGATAAACCCCAAGTATCGCCGCATGGATCAATCGCCGCATGGGCAGCTGGTGGTAAGCGTTGTAGCGGGGGTATTTACGTGCGATGGCATTGTGCGGGCGGGTCAGCGCAAGGTAGCGCAGGCGCGCCAGCGGCTTACGCGCGCGCGTATAGGTAAATGCCGCGAAATACACGGCAAAAAATAAACACAGCTTAAGAACGCGGCTAACAAGACGCGATAACATTCTCAGCAGCAAAAATGCAATCAAATAGCCAAGCGCTGCTGTTTTAATGATGTTTTTCCGTGCGCGCATGGCCTTGCGAGAATTCCATGGCGCACTTTTTAAAAATCCCATAAAGTGCCTATATAAAGCTAATGGTTCTATTTTACAGGTTTGCCCAAGATACGGCCACCTATTAATTGTAGGGTTTTGCACAAGCCAGCAGCCCATTGACGGATAACAGATAGGAATATATAATTCTCATCTGTACTCAGGAGTAAATCCACCTTAACAACTTATTGATTTGATGTTTGTTTCCCCGGCTTCTGTTTGTTGTTCTTAGGAAAGAGCAGCCGGAGCGTCCGGCTTTGCCGGCGCCCCGCGCGATGATAAACCGCGGTTTATCATAAGCGAAGCGCTAATCCGGGGTAGCTCAGCGGTAGAGCGGGTGGCTGTCTGGTTGGCAGCACGTACGAGTAATCGCACGAGGAAAACAGGGTGAATTGACGGGAAGCCTAACGTCGTTAAGACAACGGTAATCCGCAGCCAAGCCAGGCGAGGCGTAATGTAGCCTGGAAGGTTCAGAGACTAGAGGGTGAGTGCCAACAATAATCCCTCATCAATCTTCTTACGAGATTTTAGCGCCCTGCTCCCATGAATGGATGGGATGATGAGATAGTCCACGCCACTATGAAAGTAGTGGAGTCAGTGTAACCACTAGGTCGCTGGTTCGAATCCAGTCCCCGGAGCCAGGGAAATAGACATCAAATGTAAGTTTGCTGGATAATTTTTTTAAAGTACCAAAGAAAACCAGGATTCGAACCAGGCTTTTTGTATGTATACAAAAAGTGGTTCGGCGGCAGGAGAGCAGCAAAAAGAAGCTTGCTTATTTTTGCAAACGACTAGAGGAGCGTAGCGATATCCAGTCACATTCTGCGACCCCGAAACTTCGTCTTTGAAAACAAGTTTTCAAGAGAAGTTTTCCTTGCAATGTGCCACAGGTACTTCTCACCCCAGAGCCAGGGAAATAGGTATCAAATATTGTTCCAAAGACGTTTATAAGTATCGTCTATTTCTTGCTGGTCACGGATTCCAAGTTCAATCTCGCGGTGGCAGTTCGCGCAAACCAAAATACATTTTTGAATCTCCAGATAAATACTATCCCATGATCTTGAGAAACCACCGCTGCTAATGCCGAAGCTTTTTGTCGCTGGATCAATATGATGAAAATCAAGCACGCCGACATGCTGATCATAACCGCAGAGCATGCATTTGCCACCCATTAGGGCAACGGCGCGCAGCTTTAGTTTGCGGCGGCGTTCAGCGACGGCTTTGATGAGGTATTCACGCCGGTCGGCGTAAGTGCGTTGTTCCCTTCTCGTGGTAGACATCAATTGATTATACCAAGTTTTTAAGCCAGTACCCAGAGCCAAGGTTAGAACCAAATTGACAGAGGTATTAAAGCTTTGTTTTATTATGGGCTAAAATGTAGCCGTTAATAGTTATAATTGGTTCATGTCATTCCAAGCATACTTAGACACTATCGAGAAAAAGACAGGCAAAACACCAAATGAACTTCTCGTTTTGGCAAAAGAAAAAGGCTTCACTGCCGATACTAAGGCGGGCGAGGTCATTGACTGGCTCAAAGAGGATTACGAACTTGGGCGCGGGCATGCTATGGCTTTTGTTCATGTTCTCAAACACGGGGCAATAATAAGTGATAAGCACGTTGGCAGCGGCGGTACGCACGCCGATGCAAGCAACGAGCTTAGACTAGATGGCTTAGAAAACAGATAGGTTACTTGGTACCTATAGAACCCATTGCAAAACCCCACTCCAGCCACAAACAGTTCTGACGGTACGCTGTGCCAGTTTCACTTCGCACCGTATCTACAGATACGCTTTGGCGCGAGAACTAACACATCGTACTCGCCAGAACAGCTTGTGCTTAACAGACTGGGGTTTTGCAATGGGTTCATACAATCCTGCTTGGCAGCGGTTATAACTTCCTCTGCCGTTGTAAACCATAGAAAATCCGTCAGCATTTGCTGGCGGTTTTTCCATAACTTGGGCCTGGTTCGGTCGTTAGTCACAGGCCCCAGCGCAGCGGGTGCCTGGATTAACGTGCGCCGATGCAGCCCCACCGTCCTTGTGGTTAGGCAGGCCGGGCCGGAGTAAGTTGAAGAAATAACAAATAATTATTTAGAGTTTGACGAAAACTCGACTCGCGGCAAACTCAAATGGTCATGGTGATCCAGTTATTGAATATAACAGGGGCGGTAATTACAAAATAAAGCAAATTTTTGTTATAATATAGCTGTGCAAGATATAGATAAAATCAGCAAAGAACGTGCCATAAAGCTATTTGATAGTAGCGATCTTGCATTGTTTGAAGTTGGGACAACCAAAGGTCTGCAGCAAATTCATGAGCACTTATTCGGTGGTTTGTATGACTTTGCTGGCAAAATTAGAAGTAAAAATATCAGCAAAGGTGGTTTTACCTTCGCGTCCGCTATTTATCTAGTAAGTGGTTTGGCTGAAATAGATAAAATGCCAGAATCAACCTTTGAAGAGGTTGTTAAAAAATATGTCGAAATGAATATAGCCCATCCCTTTATGGAGGGCAATGGGAGAAGTACGCGTATCTGGCTCGATTTGATCTTGAAAAAAAGCCTCAAACAGTGCATCGACTGGCAAAAGATAGACAAGAACGATTACATGAATGCGATGCAGCGCAGTCCGGTGAATGACTTGGAGATTCGTGAATTATTGCGCACTGCCCTTACGGACAAAATAGATGACCGTGAGGTATTTATGAAGGGTATTGATCAATCGTATTACTACGAAGAGTTAGATGACTATAAAGGCTAGGCCTCAGCCGGCGGCTGAGTATTGCGGTTGGGCAAAAACAGCACCACAAAGAACATAGCCCACCAGAAAAACAGGCTAAGAAGCAGAGCCAGCCAAAAGTTGTAGCCTTTGGCTTGGGCCATCCGGGCTGGCCAGAGGGCAATAAAGACCCAAAGTGCCGCCACCATGACCAGCCATATCACTCCTATCGTAAACCCAAGGATTATTACTGAAAACATTGCATATCTCCCCATTAATACTTTTGGCCTATTGTGTTCCACGCTTTAGCGTATGTCAATGTACGGACGCAGTGCCGATAAGCCGAGGTGTGATTAAACGCCCCAGTATCCGGTAGACATTTGGATGGTATTCGACCAGACCGCATTTGAAAACATCGAGTACCTTCATCCGAGGCACAAAGTAATCGCAAAAGATAAGTGGCGTGTCAAGAAAAAAGACCTGCCGGGGCTAATAGGAATTGTGGTCATTAACTAGATTACTAACACATCAAAGGGTCCGACCCTTGGTAATTAACAGCGCAGTGCACATAATTAACACCTCAAAGGGTCCGACCCTTGGATACCTAACAGTGTAGTGCACATAATTAACACCTCTAAGGGTCCGACCCTTGGTAACCTTGGTAATTAACAGCGTAGTTCACACAATTAACACCTCTAAGGGTCCGACCCTTGGATCGACCCTTGGACTTGGATATTATTGGAGAATTCTTGGATAGATTGGATGGTCTGGAATCTTCTTCGCTAGCTAATACACCTACCGGTGCCAGGCAAGGTACGCCAAGATTACACCTGTGGCGTTAATCGAATAGTGGACCATGACCGGCGCTACCAGGCTGCCGCTGGACTGCCTTAGCCTGATAAAAATCCAGCCGGCAATACTTGTGGCAATGACGACTATAAGGGTAGTCACCAGCCGGCTTACCCTTAGACCGGAAAAACTAAAGCCAGCAGCCGACATGGTATGCCAGACGCCAAAGGCCAGAGCCGACAGCTTAGCTGCCTGCGGCCCGCTAAGCCGGCGCGCCATCACGGCATATGTTATGCCCCTGAACCACAGCTCCTCGAACAGCACGGTGGTTGCCGGCAGGGTTACAAAAATATACAGCAGGATTTTGCCAAGCGATCGGTTGTATCTTTCGTCCAGGAACCAGTCTGAATTAATTAACAAGGCAACTGACATTATCAGTACTATTCCGGCCGACCACGTAAGCCCTAGCATAAAACCCTTTTTTAGGCTGCGGCTATCAAGGCCTAGTTCGCTGCGGCTTAGTTTTAGCCGGTA
The DNA here is from genome assembly GCA_049292975.1 of Saccharimonadales bacterium (SeqCode). GTDB lineage: Bacteria > Patescibacteriota > Saccharimonadia > Saccharimonadales > JACDBH01 > JBGSWE01. The sequence continues at coordinate 24,127 of JBATRZ010000034.1, forward strand.
GCATACCGCCAGCATGCCCAAGTAGCCAAAAATTATGGCGGGCAGCCTAAGACCGTTTATAGACAATAACAACGCGCCCGCTACAGAGGCCATGAATAACAAGCCAATCCCGATGATGTTGGGCGCCTTGAGCGGTTTCATCAACTACAGCGACGAGCCCGAGGGCTCCTGGTAGTAGGTTTGGTTTAAGAAATCCTGGAGACTTGCCGATTTTTCCTGATCCCAGCCGTCCGGAGGCACTACAGCCGCCCAGGCATAGACGGACGTATCCATGTAGTAATGGCCGTCACCAACCGGTGCGGAGGCGGCTATGGCCTGATCCAGGCCTACCTGCAGGAATGTGACAACCGGATACCAGGCTGTATCATCGGAGACGGCGCGGCCGCGCGGCTCGCTTAGCCAATCCGGTTTGTGAAAAATCAGATCAAAGCTAAACCAAACCACCGGGTCGTTGGCGTGCTGCACAAACAATACGCGGCTGCCTTGCCAATTGGTCTGGTCGGCCAGGATATCCTGTTTTGTCGATGCAAAGCGGACGGTTTCGCCGCCCTTATAGACCGGCTGCCATTCGGGACTGCCGGCGTCACGGCTATCGGTAGTTTTGCGCCAAACCTCGCTATCGTTAGGGCTGCCTACAAACAACGCGCCGTCCGTAGACCGGCGGATGTCATTTATACCGCTAAAGGCCGATTGGCCGCCAAACGAACCCAGGCTTAAACCATAAACGATTAGTTTGGGACGGCTGTCTGCCGGCAGTGTCCGCCACTCGTCAATCACCGTATCGTACAGTGCCCGGCCGGCATCCCTGGCTTCTTGCTGGTCTACCAAAAACGAAATCCAGCTGGGCAAAAACGAGTATTGCTGCGACACAATCGCCGTATCACCGCCGTGCATGAATTCGATAGCATCGACAACCTTAGGATCCAACCAGCCGGTGCCGGTAGAGGTGGCAACCACCAGGACTTTACGGTCAAATGCCCCCGTCCTTTTCAGCTCGGCCAGCGCTAGTTCGGCGCGTGCTTCGGCCGTATCGGCGCTGGCCAGCCCGGCATAAACCCGGATAGGCTCTTTGGCCGGCGACTTATTGTAATCGCTGATTTCTGATACGCTCGGGCCGCTGCCCACAAACCCCCTGCCTTGAAAGCCGATTTTTTCCCAGGGCACGATTGAATCAGGGCTGCCTGACCGTTCACTTTGGGTAGGCTGGATTATACCCTCGGGGGCGGTGTTATCACGGGCGCCAAAGCCTTTGTTGGCCAAAGCCAAAAAGCCATTTAGCAGCACGCCGCTAATCAGCAGGTAGACAAGCAGCCCGGCAGACACAATTCCAAGGCTAGCGCCCACCCGGCGGGGCAGCTTTTTTTGGGCGATGCGCATAAGCTTGCGGGCCAGCCGGCGCACCGACCTGGCAATACCCAGCAAGCCAACAAACAACCCTGCCGACAAAATAAAGACGGCCAGCAGACTGGCATTGATTGGCTCGACGCCTAGCAGCATCCGGACTTCGTTTTGCCAATGCCGCCCCAGCAATAATATGGCAATCAGCAGGGGGATACCTGCGTATTTTAGGATTCGCCAGGCTTGTCGCTTGCGGCCTGGCTTTGGCTCCTTTTCAAACAACCACCTGGCAAGCCAACTTACGGCTGTACCCAGACCATAGCCCACGGCCATACTAATGCCGCTTACCGCGCCTTGCAGCCACCATGGCCTCGGCAGCAGCGACGGCAGCATCGAAACCATAAAGAAAAACAGCAAAAACACCAGGCCAACAAAGTTATAGCGCTCTATATCGTAAAACTTTTTTCTGGTCACCTGTAACTGTTCCCATTTTTTATCATTAATCTAATCATACAGCCTTCGGGTTAGTTTTACATCTGCCGGGCTGGTAGCGAACTTTCTAACACGCCCCTTAGCATTTATGGGCTGTTTTGCCGCTTTCATAGAGTTGGTAGATATTATAAGATATTGATAGATGAATAAGAAGAACGACCTGCCGGAGTATTTAACGCTTAAGGAAGTTTCAAGTGTGCTCAAAGTCCACGAAAACACGCTAAGAAATTGGGACAGAAACGGTACTCTAAAGGCTATTCGCATCGGCGGCCGCAGAATACGTCGCTACAAAAAAGAAGACATAATAAAATTCATGGAATCAAATGGCTAGTAAGGAAAACAAATGAGCAAAAAGTTAGACGAATACACAAAAGATGAATTACTTGCTTACATAGCTAAGTTGAATAAGGACACTAAGTTTGGCTTGGTGTGGAATCCAAAGCAAGAAAATATAGTCGCGGAGTGCGAAACCAAAGTACCAGTGCTGCAAGAGGTAACAGATAAGGCTATTGCTAAAGCTGGAGATGATGAACCAACTCACTTACTGCTAGAGGGCGATAATTATCACTCACTGTCTGTACTTAATTACACTCATGCAGGCAAGGTAGATGTTATTTACATTGATCCGCCGTACAACACGGGCAATAAAGACTTTATTTACAACGACCATTACGTAGACAAGGATGATCCATATAGACACAGTGAATGGTTGAGCTTTATGGACAATCGCCTTAGGTTGGCAAAAGACCTCTTATCTGAAACGGGAATTGTATTTATGAGCATAGACGATAATGAGCAGGCTCACCTTAGAATTCTTAGCGACACTATATTCGGCGAGGAAAACTTCATAGCAAATATTGCAGTTTACTCTAACCCACGAGGTAGGCAGTCAAGTCAAGACATTGCAGATACACATGAATATGTACTAATTTATCGAAAAACCAATAAAGCTAGTATTTATGGGGAAAGACTTACCGAAGACCAAACAAAGGAATACACAAAGATTGATGATGGCGGTAAGTACAGAGAAATCGGCTTGCGATTGCGAGGAGGTAGAGCCACAGCCGAAGAATCTCCGACTTTACATTTCCCCTTATTTTTTAATATAAAGACCAACACATTATCAACTGAGAAAAAAGCTGGTAACGAATGGGTTGAGATTATACCTAAGTTTACGGACGGTACACTAGGAACTTGGCGCTGGAGTAAAGTTAAAATCAATAAAGATATGCATCTTCTGAGAGTGCGCAAGGTTAATGGTACAGATGGGCAAAGATATGATGTTTTCCAAAAGGACTATCTGCACGATGAAAAGAGAAGAAAAGTAAAGAGTTTATGGAATGAAAAGGAAATTAACTATGATCGCGCCTCTGCGGAGCTGAAGGCAATATTTGGTTCGAAATCATTTGACTATGCTAAGCCACTTTATCTATTGCGTAAGATTATTGGAATGGCAACGACTGATAAAGGCATTGTGTTGGATTTTTTTGCAGGAACAGGCACTACAGGGCATGCGGTATTACAATTAAATGCATTAGACAGCGGTAAACGCCAATTTATCTTAGGTACAAATAATGAAAATGGTATCGCCGAAAATATTACTTATGAGCGTATTAACAAGGCAATAAACGGTTATGGACAGACCTCCGGGATCCCTGCTAATCTTCGCTATTTCAAGACAGACTTTGTTGAAGTTCAGGGCTTGAGCAGACTTACCGATGACGACAAGCTGGAAATAACCAAAGAGATGGGGGCAATGATTGCCCTGCGGGAAAACTCTTTTAAGCAAAAAGAGCAAACAAGCCATTGGCAAACATACGAAAACGCAACGCAACTAACGGCTATATATTACCGTGAAGACAAGACAAAGATTGATGAGTATATAGCCAAGTTGAACTCTCAAGACAAACCCGTAAAGCTGTACGTGTTCGGCTGGGGCAAAAATGCTGGTACAGAATATGCAAGCAAAAAGATTAGTGTAGAGGATATTCCTGAACCACTGATAGAAGTGTATAAGGAGATTGCAAAATGATTATTCTAAAACCATTTCAAGAAAAGGCCGTGTTCAAGCTCAAGGATAATTTCTTGATGTTATGGAAAAGCGAAACACGAGGTGCAAACCTTATTCTTAAAGCACCTACTGGTAGCGGCAAGACTACGATGATTGCACAGTTTTTACGGGATCTAACAGGCGAACCACGCTTTACAAATGCTGATGTAGCGTTCTTGTGGATCACTAAAGGATCATTGGCACAACAAAGCAAAGACAAGCTATTCCAATATTACGATGGTGCAAGCGAAAACAAACTACTAGACATGAACGACTTAAGAGATGGCGCACTGCCGCGTAATGCCGTGTTCTTTATCAACTGGGAAAAGCTAGTTAGTAAGTCCGCCGAAAACCGTAAGCTACGTACAGACGGCGACACTACCACGAGTTTTGATACTTACATAGACGCTACTCACGCCAAAGGCCGTGAGATTGTGCTGATTATTGATGAAGAACATTTGGCTGCGAATACAGTACTAGCAAGCGACCTGATACAAAACACCATCAAGCCACGTATCATATTGGGCATATCTGCTACACCTCAAAATGCAGGTGCAATGGCTGTTGTAGTCCCACGAGAAGACGTGATTGAAAGCGGGCTACTCAAAGAAAAAATCATATTCCAAACCGAAGAAGACCTGCGTAAATATTCAGGTACGGAAACAAACCAAGATGAGATATTGCTAGAACTTGCGTGGAAGAAGCACCAAGAACTTATAAAGCACTACAAAGACATTGGCGAAAAGATTAACCCACTTGTATTGATACAGCTACCAAATGACGATAAGGCGAGTGTAGAAACAGGTACTAGCAAGCGTGATATTGTGGTGGCGTTCCTGAAAGCAAAAGGCGTTACGGACGATGAGATTGCTGTATGGCTAGACAAAGATAAAATAAACCTCACTACGATAGTGGAGAACGATTCTCCTGTATCGTTCCTGCTGTTCAAACAAGCCGCTGCGACTGGCTGGGATTGTCCACGTGCTGGAGTGCTGGTAATGTTCCGTGAGATTAAGAACGCTACCTTTGCTATACAGACCGTAGGCCGTATTCTGCGTATGCCGCTGGCAAAACACTTTACTGTTCCTGCACTTAATCTAGGCTACCTGTATACCAACTATAAGCGTAACGAGGTAGTAGCTACATATGACAAAAATGGTATCGGCGAAAACCGTCCTACTGTCTATGAATCAGTCCGAAAGCCAGAGGTTACGCCGCTAACACTTGAAACGGTTACATCTGCACGTAATGACTACAATGACTTAGGCGATTCATTCCAGCGAACTTTTAGCGAAGTAGCTAATAAACACTTTGGCATAGCAGAATCGTTTGATATTCGTGAGCGTATAGCAAAGATTGAAGCAAAAGGCTTGAATCTAAAGCCAGAAATTACAAGCGATATGATTACTGGCGTAGAAATAGACGACTACGACAACTTCGTATCAGAGCTAAAAGCTGAAGGTAGCAGCCAGGAATTAAAGGTATCGTTGCACGATATTGAACGCTTGTATAACCTGCATTGCTTTAAGATTATTAGCGACCAGACAGACGAACGAACCAAGTATGCTCCTGCACGATCTTGGGGACCGTTAAAGTCTGCTCTAAACGTGTGGTTCGGGAATAACACTGGCTTGGATCGAGCTGGTTATTACAGAGTAATAATGCAAGATTTTTTGAACGCCGTGAATGGCAAAGAAAGCGTACTTATTGAAGTTATTCGTAAAGCATTATCGGTTTATCGACCAGTACGTAACAAAGAGATTGCTAAAAAAGCCGAACTAAATCGTGAACGTACAGTTGCAACCATAGAAGTGCCCGTTGCTATTGACCGCTTTACTGACTTATATGAAGAGCTTAATGTGAAACGTAATGTATACGACCGCTTTTATATCGGCAAAGACTATAAAGGTAAGAAGAACGAAGAAAAGTTTTTACGGTTTATTGATGATAATGAGAACGTAGAGTGGTGGCACAAGAACGGCGACCATGGAAGCCTGTACTTTGCTGTAACGTATATGGACGGCGAGATTGAAAAACTCTTTTACCCTGATTGGTTTATTAAGACTAAAGACAAGGTATGGATTGTTGATACCAAGAGCGGCGAAACAGCGGATAGTGCTGGTAGCCGTGCTGAGGGTCTTAAAGTGTGGCTTGCTGAACACAACGACATTGACGGTGGCATTGTGATTCCTGGCGAACTTGATACGTGGAAGATATTTGTTGGCGATGAATACAATGCAAGCGATTCAAGCCAGTGGAAAAATTTTAAGCCATAGGCGTGCAGATTATACGCAAGAGAACAAAAACTCCGCAATAACTCCCGTTTTAGCGCTAGACATGTGTCGCACAAATTGCCCACTTCTATGCAACGGGAATTTTGTATTGGTATAATTTATATATGAGCCAGAACCAAATAATCATAGACGTGCGCGAACCATACGAGTACCAAGCAGGCCATGTTGAGGGCGCTATAAATATTCCGCCGGCCAGCTTGAGCGCGGGTGCACCAAGCCTGGACGGTATAGATAAAAACGCCGGACTAATCGTCTATTGCAGGACAGGCAGCCGCTCGGCCGTTGCTATCCAGATGCTGAAACAAATGGGGTTTACTAGTCTTACCAACGGTATAAACGCCGAGCACGTAATCAAGAATTACTTATCCTAGACCAAAGCAGTCCTTAGATCGGCCCAGTCTGAGCTGGGGCTCGCGCTGCCCTGGCTAAGGCAAGGATCGGCGCTGCGCTTCCATCTTAGGTTTTCGTCGATGCTGCCATCATGGGGGCTAACATTGGTGTAGTGCATGATGTAGCCATTGCTAATCTGATCGGTATCAACCCGCTCGATTTCGTCAAGATCCAGCCCATCTATGGACATGTGAGCCGCCCACATAACATCTCTGTGCGTCATGATGAGAGCGGTGTGATAATTTTTATTCAGCTCCAGCAGCATGCCGGTTAGCCTGGCAGAAACCTTTAGCAGTGACTCTCCGTCCGGCGGTGTCCAGTGAAAAGGATAATCAAGCATTTGCTGGTAACTTTTTGGGAATAGCTGCTGGTGTTTTTGCCTGGTCATGCCCTGGATAGCGCCGCGGTCGCGTTCGGACAGGCGCGGCTCGTCCTGCCAATTATCAGACAGCCCGCATGATTTAGCCGATTGCTTGGTGCGAATAAGCGGCGAGGTAAGGTACCTGTCGAACTGATCAAAACCATAGGCCGCAAGGACATACCCGGCTATCCATACCCCCGCCGCCCGCGACTGCCGGTGCCCTCTTTCGGTTTGTTCTTCGTTTTTGGGGTGTTTTAAAGCCTGCGCGCCGGCTTGGCGCCTGATATCGCCCTCGCTCTCACCATGGCGGACAAAAACAAGATGACGCGGCCGCAGCAACTCCATTGCTACAGTGTACCGTATAGCTTCTTGTCCTTGAATCTGCGGTTAATGTATATCAGAACAACCAGTGCCGTTACCGATAGCATTATCAAGGCAAGAGTGTAAGAATGCATGCGTTGGTAAGTAAACCCAAGCAGTAGCGGCGGCAAGAACCCCCCCAGGCCGCCAGCCGCCCCTACAATGCCCGTAACGCTTCCCATTACATCCGGTTTGGCGAGTTTGCCAACCAGGGCAAATACCGCACCATTGGCGCAGCCAAGCACAAATGCTAATGATAGGTAGGCAACGGTGGTCTGTAATTGCAGGGTTGGCTGGAATGCCGCAAAAGCCGCCAGCGGGATAACACTGCAAAGCGCCAGCCTTACAACGCGTTGGGCGCCAACCTTATCGCCAAGCCAGCCGCCAACCGGCCGGGCAATCGTAGCCAGCAGCACAAAACCAGCCGCGCGGGCGGCGGCATCGGTCAGCGACAAACCGTAAGAAACTTTTAGCAGTACCGGCAAATAAACACCAAACGCCACAAAAGCGCCGAAGGTTACGGCGTATACCGATGACAAATCCCAAGTCAGCCGCAATTTGGCAGCCGCTAGCAGCCGGGCCGCCGAAGAGCCCTTGGCTGGTTTCCAGCCGGGTGCGTTTTTTGCCCAAAGCATGAAAACCGCCGCCATTAATATCAACAGGGCAGCAACAATAACAAATGCCGTATCGCGGCCAAAGGCACTTGCCAACCGCGGCGTAGCAAAGCCTGATAGCGCTGTGCCGGCGTTACCCATGCTATAAACCCCCAGCACAAATCCGCGGCGTTCGGGCGCAAACCAGGCGCTTACAAACGGGATACCAATCACAAACGCTGCGCCGCCTAAGCCCAGAAATACCGCGGTAATTAAAAACTGCCGGTAATCACCAGCCCAAGTCAAAGCAAAAACCGGCAGTGAAGTCAGCAGGCACACAATTATAAACATCATCCTGCCGCCAAATTTGTCCGTAAGCATGCCCAGTCCAATCCGGCCCAGCGAGCCGATAATAACCGGCACCGCCAGCAGCAAAGACAGCATGACCGGCGACAGCGTCAATTCATTGGCAAGCTTTGACCCCAGCGGGCTAAGCAGCGACCACGCCCAAAAATTTATGACCAGCGCCAGCGTGGCAATACCGAGCGCAAAATACGCCCCCGGTTTGGTTTTTACTGCTTTTTGTTTTGGCATATGCTAGATGGCGGCTTCCCAATCGAAGAACACGGTGTCTTCGCGGTAACCGCCGCGGCCCTGGCCGGTGTGTTCAAAACTGTCTACGAATTCAATTGACCGGATATATTTTGCCATTTTGTAGCCGTACTTCTTTTCGCACCTTAGGCGCAGCGGCGCGCCGTACTCGGTAGGCAGGGTCTGGCCATTCATTTCATAGGCTAGAATTGTCTGCTTGTCGTACATATCGCTTAGGCGCAGGCCCGAGTAATAAGCCTGGCCTTTGTCGTCGATGTCATAGCAGTGAAACAAGACGTATTTTGCCGATTTTTGCGGCTTGCACAGCTTGATGACATCCCGCATCGGCAGGCCGCCCCACTCGGCCACCGCCGTCCAGCCCTGGATGCAGTTGTGCTTGGTTATCTGGTCTTGTTTGCGCAGGGCCTTAATATCCGCCAGCGACATCTCAAGCGGCTGCTCTACCAGGCCGTAGACCTTAAGCTTCCAGTCTTTAAAATTATCTGCCTTCAGTTTGGCGTACTCATCGGACTTGGGCGGGTAGCCATTAACGCGGAAAAAGGGCGAAATGTCCTTTTTGGAATAGTGCTGGTTGGACTTCATCCAGCCGAACAACAGGCGTACTACCGGGGTATAGAACCTGGTCAGGATACGGCGCAGGCGAACCTGATCGCCAAGCGTAAAGAACGATGCCCAGATGTTGAATGCCACCAGCAGGATAATCGCCATCAAAAATACGCTCAAGGCCAGGGCAAAATCAACCTCGGTATTGCCGAAAGTTATGCGCTTGATACTGTCATAAAAGTGGAATCCTATCGCCATTGTCACGTGCACCAGGATAAACAGCGAGAAAAGCACCATGGCAATGAAGTGGATGCTGCGCGCCGCTTGCCGGCGGCCGCCAAACAGCTTCAAAAAGCCGGGGTATTTGGCGACAAGCGCCGGAGATAACGCCAGGCCGGAGATAATTGCCAGCGGCGCCAAGATAAATACCACGCCCGCATAGGTTAGCTGCTGCAAGGCGTTGTAGGTAGCGCCTTCTGCCGGGATGTTAAGGGTCAGATATGCCTGCATGGTTTCAAAAGCGCGCCCAAACACGCCAAAATCCGCCGGCAGCAACCGCCGCCATTGGCCATTCGATAATAGATATCCCATATAGGTAACGCCGGTAATTACCCAGATAATAGCAATCGTAAAGTGCCAATGCCGTGCCGAACCCAGGTTGTGGTTGCCGCCCGGCAGCGCCAGCTTGCCCGGATCTTCAGCCTCGTCAAGCGAAGTCCACAGCTTGTCCTTGGGCATAATCTTTTTGCCGAAACGGAGCCAGTGGTTGTCATCCGTGGTGTCATCGGTCCAGTACAGCTTTGGGTGGTCAAACAAGATTTGGATGCCGCTGCGTATCAGCAGTATCAGGCAGAAAAGATTGATTAGGTGCAGGATTACGATAATTATTGGCAACTGTAATGATTCACTCATGCATTTATAATAACCCTTATGGCAAATCCGATGAAGTAATTCTGCAAATAAACCCTTAAGGCCAAAAAAACCAAACTAAAACAGGCTGATAATTTTAATAGGAATGCCCTGAATTTAGCCTATGGTTTTATTGCTTCCAGCGTTCCAGGGTGGGCAGCTGTTTCTGGGCCATCCAGCGCATCAAACGGCCGCTGCCTTGTTCTTTGAGGGCGTTATCTACAATCACTTTCATTTCGTCCAGCGTGCAGTCCGGCCCTATAAACGCTCCGTTCTCGTAGCACAGCTTGCACCACTTGCCGCTTTTTGGGCCGCCAATCTCTGTCCCCCGGCAGTCGCCAGCCTTTTTGGTCATTAGCGGCATCCCGCAGCTTTGGCATTGTTTGCTCATGGTTGTCTCCTTCCACATCTTGTGTACCATAATTAGCCGCACTAAACTATCTGAATAATTACTGCGCCGCTATGTGCTAGATCACACCAAAAGACAAGGCTATTTTTTGGCTCGTCCTGCCAGTATCCCGCGCACTGTCGCACTGTATAACCTTAGCTACTGGCGCACAAATTGCAGGGCGGCCTCCAGCTGATTATCGTATCCGCCGGCTGCACTCTCTGGCGTACGCGCTACTACTTGGTCCGGGGTAATGCCGGTGCCGTCAATGCTTAGGTTTTTCGGGGTGAACCAGCGCGATACGGTAAAGGACAGCGCTCCGCCATTACCTAGCTGGCGGACGGTTTGCACGCTGCCTTTGCCAAAGCTCTGAGTGCCGATGATCTCAGCCGCATCAAAATCACGCAGCGCGCCGGCTACCACCTCGCTGGCACTGGCGCTGCCGCCATCCATAAGTATCACCGTGCGCAGCGACTGGAGGGTTGGGTCAATCAGCGTGCGGTAGCTGCGCAGTACCGTTTGGCCCCGTTTTTCTGTCATGACCAGGCTGTCTTTTGGCAGCCACAAGCCCGCCACGTCTTGCGCTGCAGTAACAGCTCCGCCGGGGTTGCCGCGCAGATCAACCACGACTCCGCGCACATTTTGGGCCCTAAAACTAGCTGCCGCCTCGGCGGCCAGCCGTCCGGTATTGCCGTCGAACGCCGTGATGGTCATGATGCCGATGTTATCCGTGGTGACGGCCGAGCGAACGCTTGGGATGGTGATAACCTGGCGCGTAACTGGTACTTCCAGCCGTTGGTCGCCGCGCAGGACAGTCAGCCGTACCGATGTGCCAGCACTGCCGCGCAGCGCTTGCACAGACTCTTGTTCGGACATGTCTGTTACTGAAGCGCCGTCAATCTGCAGGATGATATCGCCGGCTTGCAAGCCGGCCTGTTTGGCGGGCGAGCCATCCTGCGGGGCGATGATAACCAGATTACCGTTTTTAAAGCCAAGCTCCACACCGATACCAATCATGCCGCCTTGCATCCTCTTTTGGAATGCAGTCCACTCATCGGCTGTCAGATAGCTAGAGAAGCGGTCGCCGGTCGCGGCAACCAGGCCGGCGTTCATGCCGTCTTGCAGCTGCAACCTATCCAGCGAGCCGTCAAAATCACGCTGCAGCAAGGTGTAGATTTCCTGGGCGGTAGCAACATCAAGCGTGCCGCGGGTGCCGTACAGCCAGCCGCGCACCGTACCGCCCACCATGGTTAAACTGCCGATGACGATGCCCGCCGCCAGCACGATTAGCAAAAGTACCAGGCCGGTAACCCTGTGTCTGGCAGTGAGCACGGCTTTGTGCTTTTGGCTGCCTTTTACTACGTTGTTCCTGGTCATTTACGGCCCGTTATCCACTTTTGCGAGGGGCTCATGGCTTTGTCGGGGCGGTGGGTGCAGCCAATCCAGCAGCAGGGGCGGCGTTCGCCTCTTTGCATTTTGTCCATGCCGACCTTGATGCGTTTCACCCTGGTTTCTGCTTTTGCACCCGAGGTTACCCAGCAGATCCACTCGTTGCGGGCCAGCGGCGTGATGCCTTGCCAGAGGGCAAGCACTTTCTTATCTGAAACGATTGCTTTCTTCAGGTCGTCTGGCATCTTATGTACCGTGCCGTCTGCAATCATTGTCTTTGCCATAGTGCCTTAAATTATAGCAAGCAGAAGGGCCCCGCACACAAAAAATTGACAAACCATTAGTTTTTTGATATACTAGCATTAATCCCTTGCTCGTATTGGGCGTCAAAAACAAATACTTCACAAAAAGTAATAAACCGTACTTCCATGCGGGCTATTTTGTATGAAACAATAGGGGGTATGAATATAGGAGTACCAGCAATATGCAAAGATTAGCCACCCGCGTGTTTATCTGCGCATCGGTGTTGTTTGGTATCTTAGGCATCGTTATTGTCTTGTTTGGCCTGGATCCAGACGAAAACAACGCCGGACTGGAGCTGGTAATAACCAGGCTGTTCATGGCCAGCGTATTCATTATCCTGTCATCATTCGCGCTTAGTGTTGCCGGCAAATATTTAAACGGGAAGTAGGCCTAAACATGCAGAAGATTACACCTAATTTATGGTTTAACGGCAACGCCCGCGAGGCGGCGGAATTTTATGTGTCGGTGTTCCCCGGATCCAGGATTACCGGCGGCAGCAAGTACCCTGGTACAACCGAAGAAGGCCTGGCCGATTTTCAGAAGGATCTGGCCGGCAAGGATCTGACCGTTGAGTTTGAGCTGGGCGGGCAGCCATTCACTGCGATAAATGCTGGCCCGGAGTTTACATTTAGCGAAGCCGTTTCTTTTGCCGTATTTTGCAAGGACCAGGCCGAAATTGATTACTACTGGGAAAAGCTGTCGGCCGTGCCTGAGGCCGAGCAGTGCGGCTGGTGCAAAGACAAGTTCGGTTTGTCATGGCAGATAGTACCCGAAGGCATGGAGGAATTAATGAGTAAGCCTGGCGCCTTTAAAACCATGATGAACCAGCACAAAATAATTATCGGCGATTACTAAAAGAGGGAGCGGCGCTGGCAGCCAGACTAGCCAGCTGCACCGGTTTTGACGGCAATAACAACGGCCAGTAAAGTTGCGGCGTGTAACATCTACATCAAGTCTGGTTGACAGCTGGCGGTTCTGATATCATTGGTATAGAAAAAGGGGAGACAACTATGGCCGCACGACCGAAGAAGGCAATAACTGCCAAGACTAAACCAGCCAAGGCACAAGCCAAAGTACCAAAGGACAAGCTGCTGTCACGGCTGACCGTGTTCTTCTTTGACCGGCCGCTCTTGACGGCATTCTTGTGGATAGCGCTGACATTATTCGGCGTTCTCAGCTATACGACTTTCCTTAAGCGCGAGGGCTTCCCTAGTGTTAATTTTCCGCTGGCTCTGGTAAACGGCGTGTATTTTACGGACGACCTGTCTGCCATAGATACTAATATCGCCAGGCCTATCTCTGATATCGCGCTCAAACAGGACGGTGTAGCATCTGTATCCAGCCAGACTGCCGGCAACTTCTTTAACGTGCAGATTAGTTTTGACGAAGGCGTTGATGCCAAGGCTGCTACCGCGCAGCTTGAGCAATCGGTCAAGGAGGCTGGGGCGCTGCCGCAGGGCGCCAACGTGGTCTTTACCGTGCCTTACTTTGGCGCTACCGGCGGCTCGGCCGAAAAGATCGACATGGCCATCTCGTTCTTCCCCAAAGAAGACGGGGCGACGACCGAAGACATTGCCAAAGCGGCTGCAACATACGCCGCCGCCTTAAAAGACCGCAACATAGATAGTGTGCAGGATGTGTTTGTGATAAACCCGTTCAAGCAAGCTAGGGATCCGGCAACCGGACAGGCTGCTACGGTCCAGCAGAACTTCGACCGCTTTGGCCTGAGGGAGAATGACGTTAATACTTACAGGGATTCGGTAATTATAGCCGTGACTGCCAAGGACGGGTTTGATGTGGTTAAGCTGGATGATGCCGTAGCCGCGGCGCTGGCAGACAGCGCGGGTGACGAAAGCATCACCGGTTACCGGGCGGTAGTAAGCGCCAGCTTTGCCCCAAGCATCCGCGAAAACATCTCGGAGCTGCAAAAATCATTGCTAGAAGGCTTGATTGCCGTGCTGATTGTGGGCTCGGTAGTCATCGCCCTGCGCGCCTCGATCATAACGGTCATATCCATGATTACCGTGCTGGCTATGACGCTGGGCTTCCTGTATGCAATCGGCTACTCGTTAAACGTTATCACGCTGTTTTCGCTTATCCTGGCATTGGCGCTTATTGTGGACGACACCATCATCATGGTCGAGGCGATAGACGCCGCGCGGCACCGGCATAAAGACAGGCGCAAGGCCGTGCAGGAAGCCACGCGCAAGGTATCGCGCGCCATGGTGGCAGCTACCCTGACGGCTGCCTTGAGTTTTGCGCCGCTGCTGTTCGTGGGCGGTATCTTGGGCACCTTTATCCGCGCCATTCCTATCACTATCGTTGCAGCCCTGCTTATCAGCTTGATTGTAGCGCTGGTATTCATACCGTACTTTGCCCGTAACCTGCTGCTTGGCCCTAAGCAGATGGGCAAAAAGGGCGTGACCGAAATTGCCGCCGGTTTTGAGGCGGCCATAGCCAACTTTATTACCAAACCGATGCGTTGGGCCAGAGCCTCACGTAAGAAGCTGTTTGCTGTGGGCAGCAGCGCCGTGCTGGTGGGTTTGGGCTTTATCCTGGCAGGCGTATTGATTGCGCGCGACGTACCATTTAACATCTTCCCGCCCACCAAGGACACTAACGGTCTGTCGGTAAGTATCACCTTCCCGCCAAACCAGACGATTGACCAAGCCGAAGCCATTGCTGCCAGTGCAGATAAAATCCTGGCCGGTGAGCTGGGTGAAAACTTCAGGCAGGCCTCTTACTTCAACAGCGGCTCGGCCCAGAACGCCTCGCAGCAGATAGAAATCATCAGCTACACCAAGCGTGATATCACGTCTCCCGAGCTGGTAGACAAGTTGCAGGCCAAGTTTGACAAAGATTTTGACCAGGCACAGGTAGCGGTAGGCCAGGTTGATGTGGGGCCGCCGGCCGCCAGCTTTGTGGTACAGATTCGTGCCGATGACCGCCAGGCGGCTTTCAAGGCAGCGGCAGACATGCAGGCCTTTATGGAGAACGCCCGGCTGGAGCGTCCGAACGGCACGTCCGCCCGGTTTACCAATGTCAGCGTGTCTAATCCGGCGCAGTTCATACGGACAGATGGTCAAGCTGTCATAACGGTATCGGCCGGTTTTGACGGCGATGATACATCAACCCTGGTAACGCTTGGCGAGGCCGCCATTAAAGACGAGTTTGACAAGCAAAGACTGCTAGGTTACGGCTTGCCGGAAGACGCGGTACGGCTGGATTTGGGCTTTGAGTCCCAGAATCAGGATTCGTTCAAGACGCTGGCGCTGGCCTTCCCGGTATTGCTGGTAGTGATGTACATCCTATTGGCCATCCAGTTCCGCAGCCTGTTGCAGCCGCTGCTGATCTTTATGGCCATACCGTTTAGCCTGTTCGGTATCTCGTTAGGCCTAAGTCTAACCGGCAACGCCTTCAGTTTCTTTGCCATGCTCGGTTTCTTTGCCCTGCTGGGCCTGAGCGTCAAGAACACCATCCTGCTGACCGACTTCGCCAATCAAGCCCGGCGCGAGGGCATGGGTGCGGTAGACTCGGCCGTAGCTGCGCTGCGCGAACGCTTCCGCCCGTTGTTTGCAACTTCGGTCACGGCCGTGGTGTCGCTGATTCCTCTGGCCCTGACCAGCCCGTTCTGGGAAGGCCTGATGGTGGTGTTGATATTCGGCCTGATATCCAGCACTTTCCTGGTCGTGACTGTTTTTCCGTACTACTACCTTGGTGCCGAGTACCTGCGCCTTAGTATCAGCCGCACCCAATTCATGCTGTGGCTGATCTTTACAGGCTTGGCTGCCGCGCTGGTCTGGTGGCTGGTAACTCCGGCCTGGGGCCTGCTGGTGATGCCGCTGAGTTTGGCGGTGGTGGCTCTGCGCGGCTTTTGGGCCCGCCGGCTAACCCGCTGACGCATCCCACACCGGCAAAATAAAAAGTAGCATAGCTACATTTTGATTTTGCCTCTCGGCTCTTTGACGATTTTTTCTGTACGGTGCGCAGTCACCGTATTCAAATACGGCTCCCTTGCGCTCCGTCAGAAGAAAATCGCAAATAGCTCGAGTGTGGAATACGTAGAGTCCTTGGTTAGTTTTCTTACAGATACTGCATGCGAAGAGCCATACACTACTTGCATGCTTTGGTTGCTAAGAATCCGCAGGATTATCTGGATATTGCTGGTTATACGCACCATCATTAAGCTGCTCAATCAGCGTCCGGTTGCAAAACAAAAATAAGAGGCCGCACGAATAGCGGCCTCTTTGAAATGCGGAATTTAGCAGGGGCTACTGGGCCTTTCTATGCTGCTTAATCTTCTCATCCATGCGTCCCTTTGCCTCATGCATCTTGGCCTTGGCTTTATCGCCCATCTCATCGGCCTTGGCTTTGGTATCGTCCCACATTTCTTTGGCTTTGTTGTCCATATCTTTCATACGCATCTCCGCTTAATTGACAGTTTAATCATAATGCGTATCTGTTAAGTTAGCTGTAAGAAACCTCACACGCCGGTATGGTTGGCAGCGGGGCAGACTTATGGTTAAATAGTTTTGTCCCAACCAAAAACAAAAACATGCCAAAAAAGATAGTACCGTCCAAGCGCCTTAGGCTGGTGCATCGCTCGCACACCGGCAAGCTGCTGCATAAGAGCCATACTTCCTACCCCCTGGTAGCAATCCTGCTGCTTATGGTGGGCGTCTTGCTAACCTCGACCACCATCAAAGTACGGGCCGAGGACGTGGTGGTAACGGCTACCTCAAAAGGTCCGTTGCCCATTACCCGCGCCGTCATACTAAAACCGGAGCAAGATGCGCGTTTTACCAGCCCGGGCATTCCGGTCAGCGGTACTTGTGAGCCAGACTACTTTGTCAGCCTGTACCGCAACGACTTGTTTAGCGGTTCGGGCGTATGCAGCCAGCAAGGCACATTCCAGATTAGTACCGATCTGTTCCCCGGACGCAACGACCTAAGAATCCGCACCAGCAACGCTGCCGGCGAGGAAGGACCGCCCTCAATCGTGACAACCGTGTACTATGATGTGCCCGGCGGGGCAGGCGGGACCAGCGGGCCGCCGTACTACTTGGCCGCAGATTACTTCTTTAAGGCATCCTATGCGGGGCGCAACATTGACTGGCAGTTTTCTATCACCGGCGGTACGGCGCCGTACACCATCTATGTCAGCTGGGGTGATGGATCAAGCGAAGTGCTGCAGAATGTAGGCGGCAAAAACTTCACGCTCAAGCATACGTACGTTTCGCTGCAGGACAGCCGCCAATATTTCACCGTAAACGTCCGTGCAGTTGATAAGGACGGGCGCGAAGCTTCGCTGCAGATGTTTGCCGCCATGAACGATCCCGCGGTTATCGCGGCCGGGTCGTCCAAGGGTCCGCTGGCTTTCATTGGCGGGGGACTGCTGGGCGTGGTATGGTCGGCTTATGGCATCGTGGTCCTGATGGGTGTGTGCTTCTACTTAGGCGAGCGCCGCGGCGAATCTATCGGCAAAGCTTTTTATCGTAAACAACGCGTAGCCTGAAGCATCAGTTACAATTAAGTCTATGAAAAGCCCTCGCCGCCGCTACCGTTACAAAACATGGGTCAAGCTATCGCTGGCTGTATTTGTCCTGCTGATTGCTTTCACGATTCTTATCAAGGTACTGGAGCGGCCGTCTATTGGCACGGTGCGGCCTGCCGCCGCTACAACGGAAACCAAGGCGGCAGAGAAGCCCAGCACCATCACGGCCAGATTCTTTACCCTGGTGTACGACGGCAGCATGGACAGCGTAACAGATATCTCGGGCGGGGACAGTACCGCACTAGAGGTCTATAGGATTGCCCGCAGTGATGTGACGGGACGGCGTACAGTTGTTATCACCATCAAACAGCGGCCGCCGGACGGCCTGGTGGGTGAATCATCTTACCGTATTCGCCAGAACCAACCTGATTTGTATGCCGAAAAGACCGTGACTTTCGGCGAAATGAGCTTTATTACCATGGAAAAGTCCGACGGTTCGGAGCTGACCGGGTTTACGACCTATAACGATAAACTGGCCATGGTGTCCTATACGCTGGCTTCGCCCAACGCGGATTTGCGCACAGAGGCGACTGCCTTATTAAACCAGTTCCGCTGGCTGAAATAGCTTGCCGAACCCATAACAATTCCACGACTCGGGGCGCTTTATCACCCCAAGCCGAATCCTCTCGGCTTGGGGACCCCGCTTTATGGGTGTCCTGCGGCCAGCCCATGGCGCTTGCTCACCCCTCGCTGCAGAATTGTTATGGGTTCAGCCCTGCTCTCACTGGTATAATGTGCTTATGAATATATTGGGCGTAGGTCTCGCAAGCTTGCTAAGCGGCGTACAGCTTTTTGCTGCCATGCCGGCTACGACTAATTACAAGCTGCAGGATTACGGATTTGGCAACGGCGGCGGCACGACCGGCACCACTAACTACCAGCTAGAGGGTATCGCCGGCGAGCAGAGCGGGCAGGACGCCGGCACTGCTAATTACGGGCTGGGCTCTGGCCTGCAGGAGACACAGCAGGCGGCCGTACCTTCTGTTACCCTGGTTAATCCCAATCAGTCATACAGTATGCTGCACGTGACCATAACGCCGTCAGACAACCCCAGCGACGCGCTGTTTATGATAGCAATAAGTGACGACAGTTTTACTACCACGCAGTATGTACAGGATGACGGTACGATAGGTGCGGTTCTGGGCATGGAAGACTACCAGACATATGCCGCATGGGGCGGAGCGGGCGGCAGTAATATCATCGGCCTGTCCGCTAACACAACCTACCAGGTCAAAGCGCGCGCCATGACGGGCGAATTTACGGAGACCGGTTATGGCCCTGCTTCTTCGGCAGCCACCGTTGATGTCACCCTAACGTTCGATATAGATGTCTCGGCCAGCGATACCGAGACCGCCGCGCCCTATGCAGTAGCGATAGGCGATTTGCTGCCGGGCACGGTGACCGATGCGCCCAGCAAAATCTGGCTGGATTTGGAAACCAATGCTGCTAGCGGCGCCCGCGTGTTTGTACTGTCTGCCAATGCCGGCCTTGCCAGCCTGCGCACCGGCTACACGATATCTTCGGCCAGCGGCAACCTGAGCAGCTTAGGCGAGGGCTTCGGCGTACGCGGTGATACCGCCACCCAGGGCGGCGGCGGTCCTTTAAGCCTGCAAAGTCCGTATGACGGTACATTGGATAACATCGGTGTGATCGACGCCAGTTACCGCACATTGCTGGCAACCACCAGTGCCTTGACGGCAGGGCGTTCTTCTGTTCTGGTAAAGGCAAAAGCTACGTCAAACACACCCGCCAGCACGGACTACGCAGACATCTACACACTAGTTGCGGCAGCCTCGTTTTAAATACTTGACAAGCCCTGTACCATCAGATACGCTTATGGTAATTGCACCCTGCAAGCAGCAATTGCTATGAAACACACAAAAAGCGCGCTAAAACACAACCAGTCCTTGCTGATAATCATCGGGGCCTTGTTGCTGCTGTTTGCGTTCCAGATGTTTGGATCGGTCGTGAGCGCTGCTGTCCTGGGTACAACCTCGGTGCGCTTTAACCGCATGAAGGCAGCTACTGCTTCGCCGCTGCGGGTCACCTTTACCGTGCCGGCAGGCAATACCGGCACAGAAGCCAGCGTGCGCATTAGTTTCCCGGATGCCTTCACCGTTGCCACCAGCACCATTACCACCAACACTGCCAGCTGCGGCGCCACCGCTTTGCCGGGCACCCTTACTGCTACCGGCAGTAACACCAACGGCTCCAAGAGTATTACCATTACCGGCGTCACCAACCTCAGCGCCAGCACTTCGTACTGTGTCGATATCGACCGCACCGCTACCAACGATCCGGTTACCAACCCCTCGGCCGGCGAGTACATCCTAACCGTCGCCACCCGTGACGGCGGTGGTACCACCATAGACAGCAACCGTACGGCCGCCCGCGTCATCTCCGATGACCAGATTGTCGTTAGCGCTTCGGTGCCGCCCAACTTCAACTTTGTTCTGGACAGCAACACCACTGTCTTTACGGACGAATTGTTGCCGACGCTGGTGCGCCAAACAACCGCCCGCACCGTGACCATTAACACCAATGCCACCCAGGGTTGGATTACCTGGGCGCGCGACACTAACACCGGCCTTAATTCGGCCGCGGCGGGCTACACCATTGCCTCTACTACGCCTGGTACGGCCGCAACCCTCGCTGCCGGTTCCGACGGCTATGTACTTGGTGTCGAGGCTACCGATGCTGGCGGCGGCGGCACCGTTACGGTAACGCCTGCTTATCAGGGCACAGGCGCTAACGATAACGGCTCAGGCCTGGATACGGCATTTAGGCAGATTGCCAGCAGTACCGGCACGGCAAACGGCGATGTTTTGACGCTGCGGGGCAAGGCCACTGTAACTAATGTTACGCCGGCGGGTACAGATTATACCGACACTTGGACTATTATTGGGGCGGGTTCTTACTAAGAACCCGCCTAAGTGCGCAGCAATTTTGAGAGCGGTAATTTGTCCTAAGCCGAGGACATTTCTTCACCGTATGTAAAATACGCCTCCGAAATGGAGGCCTCGTCTTAGAACAAATTACCCTTGGCTCAAAATCACTGCTTGACAGTGGTAATGCGTACGAAATGGAGGCCTCGATTTGACGCGAATTACCCTTGACTCAGAATAACCGCTTAACACTGGTAGGGGTAGGATAAGAAGTAGCTAATTCCGCCAATCTACGAAACCGCCTAGTTCATCGGGTAGCACATCAGTGCCTCGGGGCCGATGACCTGTGGCTCAAGATTGCTGCCTGACAGTGGAAGTACGAAAGCAGATTACACCCAGGTAAGAAACGCCCCAAGGACCTGACCCCCTAAAAACCAGCCGGCAGTTCGTACCCCCAAACTGTACAAGGTTCAACCTTGTACAGTATTACGCCGATTTTATGAAAAAGCTGTACACGGCTTGTACAAGGTTGAACCTTGTACAGTCACTGGTGCGGTTAGTTATACGGAGTATTATCCT
>JBATRZ010000035.1:0-9823 GCA_049292975.1 Saccharimonadales bacterium (SeqCode)
GATCCAGCCGCCGGGTCGCGCCCATTAGCCCCAGGATATAAAGCGGCGTAAAGGCGGTAAAGAAGCCGCCTATCCAGAAATAAGCCGCCAACTTGCCCAGACGATCATTCAGCATGAAGCCGAAGAACTTAGGGAACCAGTAGTAAAAGCCAGAGAAATAGCCAAATAAGACGCCGCCAATTATCATGTTGTGAAAATGCGCAACCAGGAATAGGCTGTTGTGCACCTGGAAATCAATCGCCGGCACGGACAATAGGACTCCTGTCATGCCGCCGATAGAAAATGTGCCCACAAAGCCAAGAAACCAGATCATCGGCACGCTTAACGTGATGCGGCCGCGGAACATAGTAAACAGCCAGTTGAAGACCTTGACGCCCGTAGGAATAGCGATAATCATTGTCATGATGCCGAAGAATGCATTGACATTTGCCCCAGCTCCCATCGTGAAGAAATGGTGCAGCCAGACTATGAATGACAGCACGCTGATCGCTAGCAGCGCCACTACCATCGAGGTGTAGCCAAAGAGCTTTTTGCGCGAGAAGGTAGCTACTACCTCAGAGAACATGCCGAATGCAGGCAGGATTAAGATATACACCTCCGGATGCCCCCATGCCCAGATCATATTAATGTACAGCATCGGGTTGCCGCCAAAATCAGACGTGAAGAAGTGCATGCCAAGCGTACGGTCCAGGCTGAGCAGTGTCAGCGTAGCTGTAAGAACCGGGAAAGCAACGAGCAGCAGCATCATGCTGCTTAACACGCTCCAGGTGAAGATGGGCATGCGCATAAGCGTCATACCGGGTGCCCGCAGCTTGACGATGGTAGTTAAAAAGTTCACGCCCGATAACAGGCTGCCCAGGCCCGAAAGTTGCAGCGCCCATATCCAGTAATCCACGCCTACGCCCGGACTATACTCAATGCCGCTGAGCGGCGGGTATGCTAACCAGCCGGCGGCCGAGAATTCACCAATGACCAGCGAAGTATTCATAAGTACCGCCCCTGCTACGAACAACCAGAAGCTAACGGAATTTAGGAATGGAAAGGCAACGTCGCGGGCGCCGATTTGTTGCGGCAGGACGAGGTTGATTATACCGAACATAAAGCCCATGGCGACGAAAAATATCATGATAGTGCCGTGCGCCGAGAAGACTTGCTGGAAATGATCAGACGATAAGAATCCGGTAGAATCTCCGACTGACAGTATCTGCTGCAAGCGCATCATGGCGGCGTCTGCCCCGCCTCTTAGCAGCATTACTGTTGAGACGATGATATACATGATGCCGATACGCTTCGGATCCAGTGAGGTCAGCCATTCGCGGTACAGCCAGCCCCACCGTTTTAAAAGGGTCAGCAAGACGACAAGCGACAGCAAACCGCCTACCATCATGACGGCACCAAATATTACGAACGGATTGTGCGGCAGCGCGTCAAGCGTCAGGCGGCCAAGCATTAGTTGTGCCCCGCAGCTTCGTCGTGTCCTGTTGGTAGCCCTTCAGCCGGAGTCATGTATTTCATAATGATATTGTCATACAAATATGGCTCAGCCAAGACAAACAGCTGCTCTTGGCTGTTCCGGCTGGGCCGTGACAATTGGCTGTAGGCGGCAGTATCAAGATTGTTACCAGAATTCCGTGCAGAGTCTAGCCAGCGCGAAAATTCTTCAGGGCTCTGGGCCTTGACGGTAAAATCCATGTCCGCGAAACCTTCGCCGCTGATATTAGCGCTTGATCCCCGGTAATTACCAGGCTGGTCTGCTTGCAGGTGAAGCTTAGTTGTCATGCCTGCCATTGCGTACACCTGGCCGCCGAGCTGCGGCACCCAGAACGAATTCATCGGTGCATCGGCCGTAATGTTGAACTCAACAGGCACATCCAGCGGTATCGCCAAGCTATTTATACTGGCCACTTCTTGGCCGGGATAAATAAACAGCCAGCGCCATGGCAAGGCCACAACTTGTACCCTCAGCGGCGCTGTCGCGCCTGCTATCGGCCGGTACGGGTCCAGGGTGTGGCTGGTCTGCCAGGTAATTGTTCCGAGTATCGTAATGATAGCGATAGGAATACCCCACCATATAGTTTCAAGCGTACGGTTATGACTCCAGTCGGGCGCGTAACGGCCGCGGCTTTTAGCGCCGTCGCGGTAGCGCCAGACAATAAAGATAGTCAGAACAAAAACCGGTACAATGACAATCAGGCTTAGGAAAAAAGCAAAGGCAAGCAGATCGCGCTGTTCGCTGGCGATTTTGCCCCTAGGGTCCAGGATGGCTACGCCGTAGCGGGCCGCAAAACCCTGCAGGGCGGCTACTAGCACGACCAATGACAGTACACCGAGGGCCAGGGTTAAGATCTTCTTCATAACTGATTATGCTTATCATAGCACAAGCGGGTGGTTAATACGCTCAAAATTTACTGGCGGGCTTCTCTAAAAGCGCGGCGGATATTATGGCCAAACTCGGACTCGGTATAATCAGCGATTGCATAGGCGACGATAACCAGGCTAAGCAGCTCGAATGTTTCTTCTAGTCCTACCACCAGGCCTTGGTTTAGGAATGTTTCGCGGTAAACCTGTGAAGCCACGATATCTACCGCTACCGCTCCAAAGAGAAACGTGCCGGTTGCGGCCGCGAAGAAAACCAGCGTGCGCCGCGGCACCGACCTGGCCATCAGGTATATAAAACCGGCAGCAAGTGCTAGCAGGAACGGCGCGATGACCAGCCATGCATTAGCAAAGGCGCCGGGCGCGGCGTCCTTAAAAAAGATAACGTGCAATGTTTGCAGGACGTACTCATGTAGTCCGGCAATCTCATCGATTGAAAAAAGCAATGCCGAAAAAGAGATGACCGTCCAAAGCCGCCTTTGCTTGCCGGTTTGCAGGTAGGCGGCCAGCCCGGCAGCTGCGGCGATAAGCAGATACAAGAATTGCGCGAACCAAGTGGGTACGCTAGCCTCGTCATCAAAGTCAAAGCGGTTAGACAATTCGTAAAACTGCCCATGCTGCTGGTGGTAGACTCCTAGATTCACGGCTTGAAATAAAAGATGCAAACCGAGCAGGACGAAGGTTGTAGCCAGCAATATTAGCAACAAGCGGCGCGCGAAACTGTTGTGCCTGGGTTCATGTCTTGCCATGAACACCAGTATACCAGCTACTGCTTTGCCGGTTTTCGTTTACCGTAGCGTATATCCTGCAGGCGTACGTGCCGGAACAGCGCATACGAAAACCAACCGATAGCGAAGCCGCCCAGTATATCTAGCGGCGCGTGGATACCAAGGTACAGGCGCGAAAAAGCGACGCCGCCTATCCAGACAATTGTAAGCCAGCGGTATTGCTTGGGCAGGTAATGTCCTACCACTAATGCCATAGCGACGGCCAGTGCCGTGTGGCCTGAAGGAAAGCCAGGTCCCCGCACCACGTAGTCCAGATTGTAGATGCCCGGCAGGACCTCATGGGGCCGCGCCCTGCCCCAGATGTCTTTGGCAAACCCGCTCAGCTGGTAAGCCAATGTTGCAGTCAGCAGTAAGCGTATCACCACGTGCCATTGCTTCCGTACGGTAAAAATGAACAGCAGCAAGCCCAGCATATATATGCTGCCTGTCTGGGTGATAAAAATAACGGCGGGCTTTATAAAAACCGGATTGTAATACAATGCCTGGAAGACCGATATCTCCCACTCTTTCATGTCTGCCCCGCGGCTTAGCCATACAGCTAAGAAAAACAAGGCTGCAGCGATAGCCGCCTGGATTGTGGGGTGTATCTTTGGTAGTTTCTTAAAATTTTTATGTTTCACGCCGGGGCCTGGATTCTTACGCATAAGTATACCTTATGCTTAATAGGAGCAGCAATAAGAACCCAATCTTGTACCTTATGCCCACAGTGCCTGCTATACTACCAGGATAAATAAGGAGTGCATTATGGCAGATAGCCCCACCTCAGCAAATGTAACTATTCCTGGGTTCTTAAGAATTAGCAAGGTAATCGCGTATGTGCTATATGCCTGGGTGATAATTGGTGTTGTCAGCCTGGTGCTGCGCGTCTTTTTGTTGTTATTCTCTGCCAACCAAACCACGCCGTTTGTAAAATTCGTCTACAACGTATCATATGATTATTTGGCACCGTTCCGCGGCATCTTTCCGCCGCGTCCCGTCGGCGAAACAGGCTACCTGGATGTCGCCGCCCTGTTTGCAATTATTATATATCTGTTCCTGATGTGGGGTTTTTCGGCGCTGGTTCAGTACGTACAGCACAAGATAGACGTATCGCGTTACGAGCAAGAAAAAGAAATCGCCCGGCTTAAACTGGAGCGTGAAAAGGCGCGGTTGCAAGAATCCAGGGCCACATGACAAGAAAAGCCGAAGTCCGTAGTCCGCTGAAGCACGCCGCAGCTTGCTCTGCCGCAGTGTTCCCTGCCTATTAAATTAGTAGTATGAAATCAAAAACAGGCACCTAAGAACAAGGGTGCCTGTTTTGAAATACTGGTGCGCTTATTTTTCGTCGTCTAAACGTAAGACGATTCCGCCCGAATTTTCTGCGATGACGTTGAATACAAAGGCTTGGATGTAGCCAATGACCCAGCCGATTGCAAAGTAAATCAGCGGTACTACGATGATGCTAAGTATGCCAACCGCAGTTCCAAAAGCCAAACCGCTTAGCAAGCTCTGTGTCTCGTTTGCAAAATCTACGGTACTGCGCAGACTATGCAGAATTGCGACACCAAGGCCGACTATTGACCAGAATGATCCGACGAAGTTTGCCCATGTCGATGACTTAACGCCCACCACTTTCTTATTCATTTTTTGAGCCATATTAACCTGTTCCTTTCCTAGGGGTTATCGTTACTTATTACGGTTGTGCTTGGGCTGATCGTATTCGTAAGCATCAGACAGCAGCAGCATGTCCGGCGTACTGCGTTGGATGTTTATGGCGATTATGCTGCCCGCCAGCCAAGCCAGCAACCATACGAACTCCTGGTCTACCACACTTAGCACCGTCCGGATGATGCCATTGTTAAGCTGGTCCAAGCTGACCGAACCCACCAAAAGCATGACACCGCACAGCACGTAAGCGCTGCCGAGAAGCGAGGTGACGGCTATCACGACAGAACGCGACAGGGCGCTGGAGGTTGCGGCGATAAAGCCAGCGATACCGCCGAACAGCGACAGCATAAACAAGATGAAGCCGCTGTTACCTAGCCCGATTGCAACCGCTAGGTACGAGAATGCTGCCGCACCCACGATAACTGACAATATGATGATTGCTATTTCAAAAAACAAGAACGAAAGAACTGCCATTATGACACCGGTGACCAACGCCATAATTAGGGCAACGCTAGTACTAACAGCGCCGGTGCCGAACACACCCTGTACGCCGCTAAAACCGACCACCAGACCGCTAACAAAGCCGACCAGCGGCAAAAGCAGCCTGAACAACTTCAAGCCAGCCAGTGCCGAAGCGACACCTATGATTATTAGACCTACCGCAAGTAGAACCATACGACACATCTCCTATTTATAATTCTATACGTTACGCCTGGTAGCGGCCTTTGTAAAGGGTTACATATAAATCGTTCGTAAGGGGTAGATTATTATAACGGCTTGTCAAACAGGGTTAGCGCGCCTGCTGCAAGCGGGTAAGAAGATATCCGGCTTCTTCCGCATCCATCAGCCGCGTCTGCAGGCTGGCGTCATAGACTGTCGGCGACAGCTTGGTCTGCAGCAGCTTGCCGCTATCAAAATAATGAGTCAGGATGATGCCGCGCTCGGTGCCAGGCCACTGAGTCTGGTCGAAGTACATATTTCCAAGGCCGTAATAAATAGCTTTGCCTTTGTATAATTCGTATGTCTGGGGTTGGTGGGCGGATGAACCAACAACCATGTCTGCACCTAAATCTATCATTTCCTTAAAATTCTGCTCTTGCCCGCCGATAGGCCCATCGCACGCCGGGAATTCCGTGTAACCGGCCGGGTATGCCTGGCATTCGGCATACTGGATATCTACGATGACGAATTGACCCGCCTGTTTGGCGGCTTCTATATCGGCCTTGGCTTTATCGCGAGCGTAGATATTAGCTCCGGCGGTCGTAGTACCGGCAATCGCGCCGCTGCCTGCACCATCAGCCATATTGTAGCCGATAAAAGCGGCTTTGGTGCCTTTGATGTCCGCTACGTATGGTTTACGGGCTTCATTAGAGTTTAGGCCGCCGCCAAAGACGTTCCAGCCAAGACCCTGGTACAACTTAATACTCTCCGTGTTATAGGTGCTGCCGTTGTCGTTGTTATGATTGCCGGTTATTTCTACCAAGTCCACCCCGCTATCCTTGAGTGTCTCGATAAATTCCGGCGGCGAGCAAAACAGACCGTTGCTGTACTGGCAGCCGTCTCTAAACGACACCTCGTTTGACACGTGCGTGATATCGGCGTCGCTCATGAAGCTGCCGATCTTGGCGCTAAAGTACTTCGGATCCTTTACGGCGGCCAGCTTGCGCTGCATCAGGCGCGTCAGTGCGGTCACGCCGGACTGGTTTACCTTTAGTATCCCGTCCTTGCCCTTCAGATCGTTCAGGTCCAGTGTACTCAGTGACTCAGCGGCAGTACCGCTAAAGCTGGCAATGCGGAACAAGGCACCCTGGTTGTAGCTATCCAGGTAGTATGCGCCCTCCAAACTAAGCAGTTTGACATCGCTGCTAAGCTGGCTTATTGGTATAAAAACCACATCATTGCTGCCGAGTTCAGCCAGGGGCTTCTGATTAGCGGGCAGGCTGCTTAGGCCAAGTGCCGCGGCTGCTGCCTCTTTTATCACTGCTTCGGCCTCAGGTACTATTGATACCTGCAACTTCGGTAGTTCTGCCTTGGTAATGGATTGCCGTACCGAGTATACGTCTGTTACGGGTACATAGGCTGCCAGGACGAGCGCGGCGTTGTTATGCATTAGCGCGGTCGTGACGCTGGCGGTCGAGTTGCCATCGTATGACTTTGCCTGCGCTTTGATAGCTCCGGTTATCTTTGTCTTTTCAGTTTCAATAACGCTGGCGTCAAAGCCCAGGCTATTAGCGGCGCGCTCTGCCGGCGACGGCCTAAGGAGCATAAAAGCTCCGGCGCCTGCAGCGGCAACGGCGGCGACAGCTATTAGCCATTTGCGGCTTTTCTTGCGCCGCGGCGGCTGCCGGTACACGGAATAAACACCATTATGCATATGACTTCCAGTGTACTAAAAAAGCCCGTCTCATGACAGGCTCTTATGGCTGGGGCGGAGAGACTCGGTCACATTTTGCGGTCACATTCTGCGACCCCGACACCACATCTTTCAAAACAAGTTTTGAAGAGTGGATGTCCTTGCGATGATCCACTGGATCATCTCACCCGAAACTTCACGGCGGCAAGCACAGCTTGCCCCGGAAGATTTCCTTGCAAAATGCCACTGGCATTTCTCACTCCCGAATGCGCACTCGGCAGTTTGAATCTTAACCACAAAAACGAAAAGAGCCGGACAAAAGTCCGGCTTTTTTCGTGGCTGGGGCGGAGAGACTCGAACTCCCGAATGCCAGGACCAAAACCTGGTGCCTTACCACTTGGCGACGCCCCAGCGTCTAATCTTCATGATAGTTTAACGTCGTTCCGGACACATATTGTAAATTGTAAGGCAGCCTGGTGCCTTGGCAAGCTTTGCCTGCCCACAGACTTTTCATGCATGCAACCAGTTGCATCCTGAAAAGTTCTCTTGCGACCCGCCTCAGGCGGCTCTCACACTTGGCGACGCCCCAGCGTCTAGGTGTAATGGATGTGTTGGTATTTTGCCAGTAAAATTAGTTTGCCGGCAAAACTTGCAGCCTAACCCAGCACTCTCCTATCAAATCCGGAAATCCTGTCTCGGATTTGGCAAAAACAAATCGGTCCCGTTAGCAAATAGTACCAGATTATATCTGTTAATTCCAGGGCGGGTTAATTAGATCATGCTAACGGCGGCTGTTAGTGTGCTGGTATTTATGACATGTACCAAGAAGTATTTTCGGCGCGGCGTGAAAAGCCGTGAAAAGTAAGTGGGCCGCAGCACAACAAGGTTTTTTTCAAACGATAAATCTTCGATAATACCGCTAACCCGTCTGGCCTTGATGACCGAGGCGCTCAGCTCATTTGAGTTTTGCACCAACCAAACAGATTCAAAGGGTTGGAAGCTGGCGTCCTCGAGCAAAAATACGTGCTTCCTGCCGATGTATTTCTTCTTGAGCTCGTCCTCTCGCCCGTATACTGCTTGCTGGGCAGCTGCGGCAATCTGTTCTGATTGGACGCGTTGCAGATGGGCGTCAAGGCTGTCGCGGGTAAGACGCTCCCGCATTTCTTCGGGTATATCCTCGGGTGTAAGATACAGCCCGTTGCCGGCCTGCAGCTCTTCTAGCGTGCGCAGCGTGTTGGATTCGGACATCCCGGCCGTAGCCTCGGCGCTGTACATGGTTACCAAGTTCGTTACTGCAGACCGGAACTCTTCTATAAGCGATGCTGATTGCTTGGCCTGGATTTCTTTGGTACGCATAAAATTACCCTACCATAAAGCAGGTTAAAAAACATACACCTTAGCCTCCTGGGATACTTGCTTGCCGCTGGTAACCGCAGATCTTAAGCAAGTACTTGTTAGTTAAGAAGCTGCATGTACCCCTTAGCCGGCAAATAGTTTTGTCGCCTGCCAAGCACTTTTCCTTAAGCGGTGATGCGGCATAAGTGCTATATTAAGACAAAGGCCGCGCATGATACGCCAAAATAAAAAGACCCATCTCTATATACCCATAATGCTGATACTGACAGCGCTGCTTGGGTTGTATGTGCTTGTTCCGCAATACGATTCGCTGCAAAAAGGAATCAATATGATTCCTGCCGCCGATACCAATCTGCTGCTAATGGCCTGCGCATTGGTATTTGGAACTTATTTTATGGCAGCAGTTACTATCCAGTACCTTGCTATTAAACACCTGCCTGCCAAGCGGACGCTGCTGGTGCAATACGCCAGCGGTTTTGCCGGTAAACTCGTGCCCGCCGGTGTTGGCGGCATGGCGCTTAATGCGCGCTATCTGCAGAAGCAGCGGCTCAGCGTTTCACAGGCCAGCGCTATTGTAGTGCTTAACGCATTACTTGGTTTTGCGGGCCACATATTGATAATCCTGCTTAGCCTATTATTTGCGAAACAGACGCTCGGGGAAGTATTCAGCCGGCACCTGCCGCCGGGCGTCATAATTGTTGCTGCCGCCCTGATTGTCATTACGCTTATCACGGTCTTATATACCGGTTATTTCCGGCGGCGGTTAGAAAGCTGGTTTGCTGGCGTGCTTAAAGTACTCACGGCATACCGCAAGCGGCAGGGCGCTCTGTTAGGTGCTTTGCTTGGGTCAATCGGCGTGACCGTGCTGTTTACCGCTGCCCTGTACTGTGTGGCATTAAGCCTGGGAATCAGACTGACCCTGCTCCAGGTACTTTTGGTATACACTGCTAGCGCGCTTGGTTCAGCCGTGACGCCGACACCAGGCGGTATCGGGGGCGCCGAAGCTGCCTTGGCAGCCGCTTTGATTGCGGCTAATATTCCGGCCGCCGAAGCTGTATCTGTAGCGGTGACTTACCGCCTGATCGCCTTCTGGCTGCCGCTAGCGCCCGGCCTGGTGTGTTTCCAGCTACTTATCAAGAAGCACTACATATAATATACTTACCGCGCCTTGGAGGGCTTATGCTTGTCTGTGAGATATGGCATTGGACTGAATGCATGCTGGCGTAGTCCAGGCATCTCTGTTATCGTAAGCGTATGAAATCAGCCCAGGTTCCGGCGTCCCGCAACCAACGCGCCCTAACCT
>JBATRZ010000036.1:0-20475 GCA_049292975.1 Saccharimonadales bacterium (SeqCode)
TAACGACGCACCTGCATTGACTACTGCTGACATTGGAATGGCAATTGGAGCTGGTACGGACGTGGCTATTAAGTCGGCTGATATTATCTTAGTTAAGAGCGACCCACGAGATGTAATAAAGGTCATACACTTGTCTAAAGCAACTTATCGCAAGATGACACAGAACCTAATCTGGGCTACTGGGTACAATGTCGTTGCCATTCCTCTAGCTGCTGGTGTGCTGTACTCGTCTGGCATTTTGCTATCGCCAGCAGTAGGTGCTGTCTTGATGTCGCTTTCAACTGTAATTGTAGCTATAAACGCTCAGTTATTAAGACGAGTAAATCTAAAGGGGGTGTAATGAACGAGCAGAAATATCAATGTTCTGAATGTGGGCTACACTATGAAGATAAAGAAATAGCTGAAAAGTGCGAAAAATGGTGTAGTGAAACTCAAAGCTGCAACCTAGAAATAACACAATACTCTATTGAAAGTAAAAACTCGCATAAAAAATAGGCATTGCTGCCTAGAGGTTTGAAAATCTGAACCGACTTATATCAAATTGTTGGCAAGTTGGAATTGTTCAACGAGGTATTTCAGTTTATAATCCTCTTGTGCATCAATAGCTGCCGTTTGAAATGCGTCAACTATGCTGCACCACGTCAGAATACGTTTCAGCCTAGCATGGTCAGACTTTAAAACGAGTTTCAAGCTTGATCAGGCTAGGCCTCGCACCTTTCTTACTATCAGTTTTACAAACGGCGGGCAAGCCGCCTGGTTTGCAAAAACTAGTCTCTGCAGCAAATTGCATGCAATTTACTCCGAGGCTCTTTAGCTCAGTTGGTAGAGCAGAGGCCTGAAGAGCCTTGTGTCCCCAGTTCGAGTCTGGGAGGAGCCACCACGATTGAACCTGGGTATACCCCCAGGTTTTTTGTTGTCCTGCAGAGGGACACAAGGTCCTTGCGGCCACGTCCCGCGGCCCCGCGGTTTCACGATAGAAAGCATAGCTTTCATCGGAAAACCGCCTTGCGAACTGCCACAGGCAGTTCTCACCCAGTTCGAGTCTGGGAGGAGCCACCACGAAAACACCCACCGGAAGGTGGGTTTTTTCGTGGTAGTTAGTTGCAGCTTGAGATGCCGCTTGGCGGCGGTTCGATAATTTGCGATTAGCAAATTATATGCCGAACCCGATTCGTCCTACCATATAAAATAATCAGGACGAACCGGCGTGAAGCTATATTCTGGGAGGAGCCTAGGTATTTTCTTTTGTGAATGAGCGGAAAAGGACGAAGTCCGCTGTCTGGGAGGAGCCACCAAAAAACACAATTTATTCCGCAAGGGCTTTTTTATAACAAGCACCGGCTATTCAGCCCGTAAAAGTGCTACAATATAATTACAACTAAAAAGGGGGTTTACCGGATTATGATGTGGTTACTTATTATCGGCGGTGTCGTACTTCTTATAGGTATCGTGCTGGTAAGCATGTACAACGGCCTGCTAAAACTAAACATCCGCGCCGACGAAGCCTGGAGCGACATAACCGTTCAGATGAAGCGCCGTATTGATCTGATACCAAACTTGCTTGAAACAGTAAAAGGTTACGCCAAGCACGAGAAAGAAACCTTTGCCCAGGTTACCGAGGCGCGTGCCGCCATGCTTAATGCCAATACGCCTGCCGCCGCCAGCAAGGCTGATAACATGCTGGAAGGAGCGCTTAAGAGTATATTTGCCGTCGCCGAAGCCTACCCGGAACTTAAAGCCAACACCAACTTCCAGGACCTACAAGCTGAGCTGGTAGATACCGAGGACAAGATCCAGGCGTCACGCCGCTTTTATAACGGTGTCGTACGCGATTTCAATACCAAGCGAAAAGTTTTCCCTACCAACATTTTTGCCGGTATGCTTGGATTTAATAAAGACCGTGAATTCTTTGATGTGGCCGAGTCCGAGCGCGAAGAAGTTAATAAACCAGTCGAAGTAAAGTTCTAAGCTAGCCAAAACCAAGGAAAGACAATGTACAGTGCTATAGCTGCCAATAAGCGCAAGACAGTCTTGATTATGTTTTTATTTGTGGCGCTTATAGCATTATTAGGCTGGTTATACATGCAAATAACCAGCGGCGGTCCAAGCATCTTTATTGGCGTCCTGATTGGTGCGGGTATATACACCCTGGTAAGCTATTTTATTTCGGCCAGAATGGCGCTGGCTATCAACCGCGCCCGCAGGATTGAAAAGCGTGATAATCCGCGCCTGTACCGTATTGTCGAAAATTTAACCATAGCCGAAGGCATGCCCATGCCCGCCGTATACATCATGGACGATCCGGCGCCTAATGCATTCGCGACTGGCCGCGATCCGTATCATGCATCTGTCTGTGCGACTACCGGCATACTGGAGCTGCTTAACGACAAAGAGCTTGAGGGTGTCATGGCGCACGAGCTGGGCCATATCAAAAACTACGATATCCGTGTAAACATGATAGCTTTTGCGATGGTGGCGGTCATTGGCCTGCTGGCAGATATTCTGCTGCGCCTAAGCTTTTTCCGCGACGGCGATGAAGACACGGGGTCGCTTGGCTTGGTACTGGGCATAGCCGGTGCTATATTGGCACCGCTTGCCGCGACGCTAATACAGCTTGCCATTTCACGCCAGCGTGAATATTTGGCCGATGCAACAGGTGCAATGACCACCCGCTACCCAGAAGGACTGGCCAGCGCCCTGGAGAAAATCGGCAGCCATGGCTCGGCCCTAAAGGGCCGTCAGAACGCCAGTACAGCCCATATGTTTTTTGCAAACCCGCTGAGGGGCAAGAGCGTATCAAGCCTGTTCGCAACGCACCCGCCAATTGAAGACAGAGTAAAGCGCCTGCGCGATAATGCCACGAAAGTCTGAGCAATGCCAAACAAGAAAGTAACCGCAAAAACACCAGCACGTACAACTCAAAAAGCACGCGTACGCAAATTGAGCCGCAAGCATAAAAAAGTCGTGGTTAAGAAGAATAAGAAGATACCCAATAGCATATACATCTTACGCCAAAGCTTTGGGCATATATGGCAGAATAAGCGGGTCTTTGCCGGAATCTTGTTAATATTTGCTATTTTTTACGTCACATTGGTAAAAGGATTGGCAACCGAGTTCAAGCTGGATGAGGCTAGCCGGACAATCGATGAAGTTGTGGGTGATGGTATCGGTACTCCAACAAAAGCAGTCGCATTACTGGGTACTCTGTTTGGGACTACGGGCTCTACTACCGGAGATGCTGCCAACGTGTACCAAATTGTATTGTTTATTATTGTCTCACTGGCTATTATCTGGACACTCAGGCAGACATTCGATGGCCGCACTAAGCTTAGAATCCGCGATGCATATTTCAAGAGCATGTCCCCATTTATTACCTATATCGTAGTTAGTTTTATAATACTTGTGCAGTGTATTCCGGCTCTTGTAGGCATATTAGTCTACAGCCTTGTTGCCGGCGGCGGATTGGCAGTGGGCGCGGCAGAGCAGGTCTTGTGGCTTAGTGTACTTATAGGGAGTATTCTAGTTAGCGGCTACTTCATAAGCTCTTCTTTGTTTGCAAGTTATATCGTTACGCTGCCAAATATGACACCGCTTTTATCTCTTCGTTCTGCCAAAAAACTAGTACGTTACCGCCGGCTGAGCGTACTGCGCAAGGTACTATTTTTGCCAATATTCGTTTTGCTTTGTTTTATCATTATTTTCCTGCCGCTAGTCATATTGGTACCCGTGCTGGCAGAAATCCTGTTTGCCATCCTTAGCTTTAGCTTGATTCTGCTTGGACACACCTACTTTTATGTCCTGTACAGGGAATTGTTATGAGCGCCGGGGCACGCCGGCGCATTGAAAAATTAAAAACTCTGCTTAATCAATACGGCTATGAGTACCATGTGCTGGATAAGCCAAGTGTCAGTGATGCTGTTTATGACGGTCTGATGCAAGAGCTAAAGGTACTAGAGGCCAGCCATCCGGCGTTGATTACACCAGATAGCCCTACCCAGCGTGTGGGCAGCCAGCTACTGGAAGGCTTTAATAAGGTAGCGCACTCCAGCCGGATGCTTAGTTTGAACGACGTCTTTGGGCGTGAAGAAGTGGAAGCCTGGGTTAAAAGAATAGACAAGCTACTGCCTGGCCAGAAGCACGAGTATTTTGCAGATATCAAGATGGACGGCCTGGCCTGTGCGCTTATTTACAATGACGGAGCCTATGTGCAGGCTGTCACGCGCGGCGATAGCTATACGGGCGAGGATGTCACCGCGAATGTGCGAACTATTACCAGTGTGCCGCTGCGGCTGCGCGCCAACAAAAAGACAAAGCCGTTCCTAAGCGGCCGCTTGGAAATCCGCGGCGAAATTATCATGCACAAAGATGATTTTGCCAGTCTGAACAAGCAGCGTGAAATGGCAGGGCAGCCGGTGTACGCTAATCCGCGCAATCTGGCGGCGGGTACCATCCGCCAGCTGGATCCCAAGCTTGTAGCTGCCAGACCGCTTAGGTTCAGGGCGTACGATGTTATCGCGGAAGATCCAAGCCTTATACCCACCTGGCAAGCTGCGTACCAAACGGCCAGGGAATTAGGCATAGCTGCCAACGAAGAAGCGGCTGTCTTTAGTACCCTGGGCGAAGCGCTGGCATTCGTGGATTACTGGGATAGTGCCCGGCATGAGCTGCCATTTTACAGCGACGGCCTTGTTATAAAGGTCAATGACCGGGCGTTATATAACGAACTCGGCATTGTCGGCAAGCAGCCGCGCGCGGCGGTGGCGTATAAGTACCAGGCCGAGCAGGCGACGACTGTCGTGCGCGACATCGTTATTAGTATCGGCCGCACCGGTGCGGCAACGCCCGTTGCCGTGTTTGATCCAGTTGTTGTAGCTGGCACAACAGTTCAGCATGCCAGCCTGCACAATGCGGATGAAATTAAACGCAAGGATATACGCGTTGGCGATACGGTGGTGATATACAAGGCGGGTGACATCATCCCCCAGGTAGAAAGCGTCGTAACTGAGTTGCGGCCAAACAGCGCCAAGACATTCTTGATGGCTAGTGAGCTAGACCGCCAATATCCGGAGCTGGAGTTTGAACGGCCGGAGGGCGAAGTTATATACCGCGTAAAGGGCGCTAGCGGACCTTTATTTTTAAAACGCGCGCTTGAGCACTATGCCAGCAAGGGGGCGTTGGATATTGACGGCTTGGGCGAAAAAAATGTTATCGCCCTTGTGGATGCGGGACTTGTCAATGATATCGCCGACATATATACGGTAAATCCGGAGCAGCTTTTAGAGCTTGACCGTTTTGCCGAAATATCGGCGTCGAAGCTGGTTAATGCCATAGCCCTTAAGACCAACCCGCCGCTCAGCCGGTTTATATACGGCCTAGGTATCCGCCATGTCGGTGCTCAGACGGCAGTAGACCTGGCCAATCATTTCAAAAAGCTTGATAGTCTTGGCCATGCTACCTACGATGATTTGAAGAGCATCGAAGGCGTAGGTGAAGTAGTAGCCGATGCCATTCTTGGCTGGTTCGTGGACGAGGACAACCAGGCGTTGCTGGCAAAATTCAGACGTCTGGGTGTTTGGCCAGAAGATGTCAAGCATACGGGCGGAACTTTAAGCGGCAAAAGTTTCGTGATAACGGGCACACTCGAGTCCATGGGGCGTGAGCAAGCCGCCGGCAAGATCCGTGCCCTGGGGGGTACCTTCCAGAGCAGTGTGGCAAAAGGTACTACGTACTTAGTTATGGGCACTAAGGCGGGTGCATCAAAGGCAGACAAGGCCCGCAAGTTCGGTACCGAGGTCATAGACGAACGGCGGCTGCTTGAATTAATCTCCTAAAATTGTGAAGTTTACGCTACAATGATGGGTAAGAAAGAGGAAAGAGCGCATTGATTGACCTGATTAATCCTGTTGCGAAAGAGGCTTTGAGCCAAAGCATGGACAAATACTTCATGCGCTGGGACGAGTATGTATCGCGCATGGGGCTGTTCAGTATCGCGGACAAGATGCGCCCCGTGGCAGTCGGTTGGAAGGTGGGTAACCGCACCGAATACCGCCGCGTTATGAGCGTGCTGGACAATTACGCCAGCCAAATCCACAGTGTTACTGTAGGCAAGCGCAAGTTTGCCACCGTCATCCTGGATAAGCCGTTGTCGCGGAATATTTCTGTCATCAAAGTCATTGAGCGGCGTGAAGGATCGCGGGATGCCGTAGGCCTGGATCATGTGGATTTTTATCTGCCCATCATAGAAGGTATCGCCGAAATGCTGGAGCGCGGCCAGGCTAACTGGCGCCGCCAGGGCAACGATAATTATAAGCGTATTAGCGTACGGTTTGGTCCCGAATCTTTATTTGAAGCTAAAATTATAGACCACACCGTACTAAACATGGCGGCAGATGAGCTTAACTATGCCAGCCAGAAAATCTTAAGCCCGGGGGCGCGGCTTAAAAAACCATCCATGGAATAAACAAAACACCGGTCCAAAAGACCGGTGTTTTGTTTGGTGGAGCTACAGGGACTCGAACCCTGGACCTCTTCCATGCCATGGAAGCGCTCTAGCCAACTGAGCTACAGCCCCTCGTCGAGGTGTAATGGTTGTGTCGTCGTTTTACCAGTAAAACAAGTTTGCCTGGCACTGGTAGTTATCTCACCAAGCCCACTCCTTTCAAAATCCCAAACAGCAGCAGGCTGCATGGTTTGGTATTTTGGAATAAGACAAGTGCGAGTATAACAGATTGGGCATAAGAATGGAACACCCCTGGTTGTAGTCAATGACCAAAAAAGCTATAGTTTATGGCATAAGCATTAGTAAACTCACACTAGGAGACAAATGGAAGACAATCAGCCTCAGCCCACAAACCCAAACCAGCCGGAGCCAGCCGTTCCGGCCGGACCTGAACCTCTCGGGACAATAACAACTGTACAGGCACCTGCGGAACCCGCTCCTATATCTGACGCTCAGCCTGCAGTCGCGACCCCGCCAGCTGCCTTAGGCACCGCGCCGCCGCCAAAAGCGGGCCGGAAATTACCCGTGTTACTAATTATTGCTATCGGGCTGGTTCTGTTGTTGGGAGGATCCGCCGGCACATACTACGGTCATTTCATGCCTAACAAGCCAGAGAACATCTGGAAATCCGCCCTGTCCAACACGGGCAAGGGCTTCGAAAAGCTCGCCGGATATGCAGATGAGCAAAAGGACAAGACGGGCAGCACCCTGAACGGTACCTATAAGCTCAAGGCCCAGGATTTTGTGTTAGACGGCAGTTTTGAGACCAAGTCAGACCAAAAAGACTCAGTCACTAAGCTCGATGCCGGTGCCATGGGGGTGCGTATCAATCTGGATATTTTGGCTACGATTCCAGATAACAGCACATATCCCGATGTCTACGTGCATGCAACAGGCTTGGACGGGCTTGGCAGCGTGGCCGGCGCTGAGCCGTATGCCGGACTAGTAAACCAGCTGAATAACCAATGGTTTGTAATTGATCACACGCTATTTGACCAATTGCAAAACTCGGCCGCCGCGGGCGGGCAAAGCAATGCAGGCTTTACGGCAGAAGATGTCAGGCAGATCCAGGAGGCAGTGGGCAGGGCAGCGAGCGAATATGTGTTTACTTCCAATACCAATAAATCGGTGTTCCGGGTCGCCAAGTTCATAGGCAAAGAGACCGCAGACGGCCGCCAGACCTTCCATTACAAGGTCAGGGCAAATAAGAAGAACCTGAAGGCTTTTGCCACCAAACTCAAAGATGAGTTAAAGCAGACAAAACTGGCAGAAATGTACGGCGGCGAGAACTTCGAGGAGGCGATTAACTTTGATGACTTGCTAGCATCTATTGATGAGCTTGGTGAAGACGATACTTTTGATGTATGGGTAGATGCCAAGACCAGGCTTGTCCGTACCGTGCGCATAACTGATAAAGAAAACAGCGCCAACTACATAGATCTTGGTCTCAAGTACACCGGCGGCGACAGCTACCCATTTTACGTAAGTTTCCGGTCGTCTGAGAGTGGAACTGAAGTCAAGGCCAATCTTAACCTGACCCTGAATACAGCTACTGACAAGTTAAACCTTGATGCCAGCCTGGATGTTACGGGTACATCGCCAGTAAGCGGTACGCTTAAAGGTGAGATGACCCTGCACAACGAAGACGTTACTTTTAATACGCCGACTGGAGCCAAATCGATCATGGAACTGTACGGCGGACTAATGGGCGGCGAAAACATCCAGCAGACGCTTGGTGACAACATCTTCCTGGATGAATTTCCTATAGAGACCGACCTGTAGCAAGACTGCTATACTACACAGGCGATAGCCTATGAAACAGAGTCTTAAAAAAATCGTCGTCAGTATCTTGGGCCGCCAGGTGAGGCAACTGCGACGCAAGCACACATTCAAGATAATCGGCGTGGCCGGCGGCACCGGCAAGACCAGCACCAAGCTGGCAATAGCCCAGGCCCTTAGCAAAAGCCAGCGGGTAAGGTATCAAGAGGGCAACTACAACGACATCGTCAGCGTGCCTCTGATCTTCTTTGGCGCGTCAATGCCGGGCCTGCTCAATCCCATAGCCTGGGCCAAAATCTTCCTGGGTAATGCCAAGCAGATATATGGCAGCTACCCATATGACATTGTTGTTGCCGAATTAGGTACCGATGGTCCCGGGCAGATAGCCGCCTTCAATAAATACCTGGAGCTGGATATGGCCGTTGTAACTGCTATTGTGCCGGAGCACATGGAGTATTTTGATGATCTGCAGGCTGTCGCGGACGAGGAGCTATCGGTCGCCTCGTACAGCAAGCAGGTACTGTATAATGCCGATCTTGTAGATGCCGCATACATAAAACAGCTGCCAGACGGCAGTGTCTCATACGCGCTTAAGGACAAAGGAGCAAGCTACTATGTGGCTAATCTGTATCACTCGGCAGGTGGTTTTGAGGGCGATATCAAGCATAACGATGCTATCCTGCTGCATTTTACGCACGAGGTGGTAGCCGAGACCCAGCTGTACTCGGCGCTGGCTGCGGCAGCAGTAGGCAACGAACTGGGCCTAAAGCACACGGATATCCTGACCGGTATCGCCAACATCAAACCAGTAGCCGGGCGCCTGCGCCGCCTGCGCGGTATCAACGGCAGCACCATTATCGACGATACCTATAACGCCAATCCCGAGGCCGTGAAGGCAGCATTGCAAGCGCTGCAAAAGATAGATGCACCGCAAAGAATAGCCTTACTCGGCAACATGAACGAGCTTGGTAATATGTCGGCCGCTGCCCACAAGGAAATAGGTGCTGCATGTGATCCTTCATGGCTGCATTTAGTCGTCACAATCGGTCCCGATGCCGGCGCGCATCTGGCACCCGCGGCAAGTTCCAACGGCTGCACGGTAAAGACGTTTGATAATCCATACGACGCCGGTGAATA
The DNA here is from genome assembly GCA_049292975.1 of Saccharimonadales bacterium (SeqCode). GTDB lineage: Bacteria > Patescibacteriota > Saccharimonadia > Saccharimonadales > JACDBH01 > JBGSWE01. The sequence goes on from JBATRZ010000036.1 coordinate 9,416, forward strand.
CTTGCAGGCCAAGATCCGGGCCGGGGCGGTCATTCTGGCAAAAGGCTCGCAGAACAAGGTGTTTGCCGAAGAGGCGGTCAAGCTTATCCTGGCCGATCCGGAAGATACCGCTAAACTGGTGCGTCAATCACCATACTGGCTAAAGCGCAAAGCAAATAACTTTAAAAGGAAATAATATGGCAAAGATTTACGAGAACGCGTGGTATGGCGATAAGATAGTACCGCTTGATGAGGCAAAATTAAGCATAGCCAGCTCGGCGGTGTTGTATGGGCTTAGCGTTTATACAGTGTTTCCGGTTTCGCTTAATGACAAGAACCAGCTGGTGGCGTTTCGTCTGGAGGACCATTTCAAGCGTTTGCTTGATTCAGCCCGCATTATAGGCATAGACGGTTTTGAGCAGGCATGGTCTTATGAGCGGTTTGTCTCTGCGGTCAAACAGCTGGTGGCCGTCCAAAAGCCGGATCAGAATGTCTTTGCGCGCGCGACCATACATGTAGACGAGCAGGTGCCGGGCACCCGTTCGCGCGGCTTACACACTGCCTTCAGCATCTTTTTGTATGAGGCCAGCCCGATTATCCCGCAGGACGGCGCCCGTCTGAAGACAAGCGTCTGGCGGCGTATTCCGGACTATGCCATTCCCTCACGCGCCAAGGTAAACGGTGCCTACATAAACTCGGTTTTAGCCAAACAAGACGCCTTAGACAGCGGTTATGATGACTGTATTTTCTTGGATGCCCACGGCCATGTCTGCGAATTAAGCGCAGCCAATATATTTATCGTGCGTCATGGTGAACTGCTTACGCCTGACACGACCAATGATTTACTAGAGGGCATCAACCGCCGCACGGTTATCCAGCTTGCCAAGGACCTAAACATTCCGGTGCGCGAGCGCGCCGTAGACCTAACCGAGCTGTACATTGCCGACGAGGCATTTGCATGCGGCACATCGGCTTATATCGCACCCATCACCGAGGTGGACAAACGGCTTATCGGTAAAAATGGTTCAATAGGCGATATTACCAAGCGTCTGCGCGAGCTGCATAGCCAGGCCGTCAGCGGCAACGCCGGGCAGTACGCCGCGTGGATTACGGTTGTCGGCTAAGGGCGCAGCCAAGCAGCTTGTCTACAAATTCCGGCATGCTTAGGCCGGCAGCCTGCGCCATTTTGGGCAGCAGGCTCTGGGCCGTCAGCCCGGGAATCGTATTGGTTTCTATGACATGCAGCTTGCCCGTTGCATCAACAATCATATCGGTGCGTGACATATCACGGCAGCCAGCCAATTTATGAATATTTAGCGCCAGTTTTTTGGCCTCATTCTGTATTTTTTCCGATACATGCAACGGCGGGCATAGTTCCTGGGTTAGTCCGTTGTATTTGTTGGCATAATCAAACTCGCGGCCTTCGGGCGGAATGATTTCTATGACGGGCAGGGGCTCATCGCCCAGGATGCCTACGGTAATCTCCGTACCTTCAACCAGCCCCTCAAGCAGCATCTCCGTATGTGTCTCGAGCAGCTGCTTGGATACCTGCAAGTTTTTAACGCTAGGTTTCCGCACGATGTGCGTTTCCAGGCTGCTGCCTCCAGCGCGGGGCTTCAGCACATACGGCATTTCAAATAGCTTTTCATCAAGCCGGCGGATGTTTACCAACTGTCCGCCCGTCACGTTGATACCACGGCCGCGCATGTAGTGCTTGAACTTCCACTTATCAAAACAAAGCGCAGAGGCAGCCGGATCGCTGCCCGTATATGGCACGCCCAAATCTTCCAGCCGTTGCTGAATGTTGCCGTCCTCATAGCCGCGGCCATGCAGGGCCAGGAAAACGACGTCATAGTCTTTGGCGGCCGCTATGTCAAAGCCGGCGTCAGACGGGTCGGCAACCGTGTATTGATACCCAAGTGCATCCAGCGCTCCAGAAACAGCCTGGCCGGATCTAAGCGCCACCTCGCGTTCGTTAGAATCACCGCCAGTCAGAAGCAATATGTTCATACGCCCAGTATAGCAAGCTGATTGCAACAGATACACCACCCCTGTATACTGCTATGAGTCATGAAACGTTATAACCCTACAGAATTAGAACCAAAATGGCAGCAGCTCTGGGACGAGCAAAAGACATACCAAGCCGAGGCTGCACCCGGGCTGCCAAAAAGCTATGTAAATGCCATGTTCCCGTACCCCAGCGGCGCCGGCCTGCATGTGGGGCATGTGCGCAATTATGCTATCACCGATGCCATTGCCCGCTACGAGCGGGCCAAGGGCAAAAACGTCCTAAGCGCCATGGGCTGGGACGCCTTTGGTCTGCCGGCTGAGAACTATGCCATCAAGACAGGCACGCCCCCGGCCGAGAGTACCGCGCAGAATATCGCCAATTTCAAGACGCAGTTGAAGCGCTTGGGTGTCAGCTACGATTGGAGCCGCGAGTTCAACACCGCGGATCCCGGCTACTACAAATGGACCCAGTGGTGTTTCTTGCAATTATTTAAAGAAGGCCTGGCCTACCAGAAGGAATCACAGCAGTGGTGGTGCCCCGTCTGCCAGACTGTTCTGGCTAACGAGCAGGTTATAAACGGCGGCTACTGCTGGCGGCACGAGGATACTTTGGTCGTAAAGAAATGGCTTAAGCAGTGGTTCTTTAAAATTACTGCATACGCGGATGAGCTGCTGGACAGCCTAGAGGATCTGGCCTGGCCCGGGAAGATTAAGGCCATGCAGCGCAACTGGATCGGCCGGTCCGCTGGAGCAAGTCTCAAGTTCCGAGTAGCAAGTGACAAGAGTCAGGAAATCGAAGTTTTTACAACTCGTCCTGATACGCTTTTTGGCGCAACTTTTATGGTCTTGGCGCCGGAGCATCCGCTAGTAGACAGGATAACGGCTGAGGAACAGAAAGCGGCGGTCCAGGACTACGTTAAAGAATCGGTCACAAAATCTGATATCGACCGCATGAACGAATCCCGCGAAAAAACCGGCGTGCCTACCGGTGCCTGCGTAATCAACCCCGTCACTAACCAGCCCATACCCGTCTGGATAGCCGACTATGTGCTGATGGGCTACGGTACAGGAGCCATCATGGCCGTGCCTGCCCACGACGAGCGCGACAAAGAATTCGCCAAAAAATACGATCTGCCTATCGTAGCTGTCGTAGACACGCCCAAAGATGACATTTCGGCCGAAGGCATCATGATAGCTTCTGGCAAATATACCGGCCTTAGCTCTAGCGAGGCCCGCGAGCAGATTGTTGCCGATTTGTCCAAGGCGGGCATAGGCGAAGACAAGATTAATTACCGTATGCGCGACTGGCTGGTATCCCGCCAGCGTTACTGGGGCGCGCCGATTCCAATTATCCACTGCGAAAAAGACGGAGCGGTGGCGGTGCCAGAAGACCAGCTGCCGGTGGCACTGCCCGTCGTACAAAACTACCAGCCGAAAGGTGACGGCAAAAGCGTACTGGCCCATGTGCCAGGCTGGTACAACACAAAATGTCCGGCATGCGGCGGCCCGGCCGTACGCGAGACAGACACTATGGACGGCTATGTCTGCAGCAGCTGGTACCTGTTCCGTTACGCCGACGCCCAAAACGAAGCCCGGGCTTGGGACCCTGCCAAAGCAAACTACTGGGCGCCGCTGGATTATTACTGCGGCGGCGACCACGCCGTAGCCCATCTGTTGTACGTGCGCTTCTGGACCAAATTCTTCCGCGATCAGGGCCTGCTAAACTTCGGCGAACCCATCAAACGCCTGGTATATAATGGCTATATCAACGCGGCTGATGGCCGCAAGATGAGTAAATCCTTGGGTAACGTAGTGGATCCGCTGGAACTTATAGACCAGGGTTACGGCGCCGATGCCCTGCGTGTCTATGAGCTGTTTATCGGCCCGTACGAGCAAGATGCGGCATGGGATCCAAAAGGCATAGCCGGCACCTACCGGTTCCTAAACCGCGCCTGGACGCTTACGCATGAATACCTGGAGTCAGGCCAAACTGCTGGCCCAGCCGGTAAGGCTATTAATGCGGCGGCCCACAAAGCTATCAAACGGGTGTCTGAAGACCTGGAGCGCCATAGCTTTAACACGGCTGTTGCCGCCCTGATGGAATACGTCAATGAGCTGTACAAGCTAAAAGTCAAAGGATTTTCAGACCGCGGCGCCTGGCAATTCGCCCTAAGCACGCTGGCACAGCTGTTGCAGCCGTTCGCGCCGCACATCGCAGAGGAGCTTTGGCAGGCCTTGGGCCACCAGGACAATGTACATAAAACAAGTTGGCCGCTATGGGATGACAACTATCTGGTGCAGGATACCATCACAGTTGTCGTACAGGTCAATGGCAAACTGCGCGCCCAGCTTAGCCTGCCGGCAGATGTAGACCAGGCAGGGGCGGTGGCTGCTGCGCTGGCTGACGAGAACGTAAAAAACTATGTTACCGGCGAGCCCAAAAAGACGGTGTATGTTCCGGGCAAGCTGGTAAACTTTGTCGTGTAGAACGACCCTATCATCTAATTATATCATACTTAACAAGTAAAGTCAAGTATTTTTTATAATCTTAAGACTTACACCTTGTGAAAACGTTAAAAAACAGATATAATACGTCTCGAATTTAGCATTAAGTAAAGAGGAGTGATGGTAGTCTTCCATGGGCAAGCCCAAAAAACGAACATCCCACCGCAAGACCGGCGTTCGCCGCAGCCACCTAGTTGTGCGTCTGGCCCGCAGCGTCAATGCGAAATCACCGGTAAAGGCTTATACCACAGTACGTGAGTCCGCAAAGCCCAAAACAGCCGAAAAAACTTCGGCCAAGTAATATCCTAGATGATATACTGGTTCTGAATAGGAACCTAAAGCGGAAAGTTTAACAATTCTATGGTTACCACGACCTACGCATTTGAGACTAGAATCGGTGCAGCAGCGAGGAGCGGCCGGAGCCGTACACAGCAGTACGGTGAAGACGCACCGCAGCTGGTAAGCCGATTCTGGTCCAAAAGCCTTAAGCAAAGATTGGCTTTGCCGGTCTTTGAGAGAGGCGGTGCGTAAGTCGTGGCATCTAACCGGCACTTAGGACGCATTGTTGCGCTGCAATCCCTCTATGAGCAGGATTTTCGCCTGGAAGCAGCCGACAAGACCTTTGATATCGCGGAAGTCCTGAGCCGCAACATCTCGCGTTACCAGGGGACCATAGACGACACAGGGTTTATTGAAAAGCTAGTAGCCGGCGTTACCAAGCACCAAGCCGGGCTGGATGCCATCTTGCAGCCGCTTGCGCCGGAGTGGCCCATCGGGCAGATTGCCCGCATGGACCGGGTTACCCTGCGGATGGGAGCCTACGAGCTGCTGCATGCGCGTGATGTGCCGCCCAAAGTGGTCATCAACGAAGCCGTTGAGCTTGCCAAAGCCTTCGGCGGCGATAACAGCTCAAAATTCATCAACGGTGTCCTGGGTTCGCTGCTGCGGCAGCAGACCGGAGATGACACCGCTAAGCCAACTACCAAGGACAAGAGCAAGTAGGACGATGCCTGAAACACCCAAAGAAAAGCAGCCCGGGGATTCGCCCGAGCAGCGAAGACGACTCCATATAAAGAACATGAAGAATGTTATGAAGCGCCCCACGCCCATCAAGGGTTTTAAGACGTTTATAAATCGGCGCCGGCCGGCTATCAGCCAGGTTGTGCGCGAGCCTACCGCCGGCGGCGTTGTTTTTCGCCGCACCAAAGACGGCCAGGGCATTCAGTTTTTGCTGATCCAGGATGCCAAAAACCGCTGGACGATACCAAAGGGCCATATCGAAGAAGGCGAGGAACCGAAGGCAACGGCCGAGCGCGAAATCCGCGAAGAGACAGGCCTGCAAGAGATGCAGGTGCTGCAATGGCTGGGCAAGATTAACTTTCGTTACCGCCGCCAGACCAGCCTGGTACTTATGACCACCGAAATATTTCTGGTACGGGCTCGCGGCGACAGCGACCGTTTACAGGGCGAGGAATGGATGAACGGCTGCCAGTGGCTGGATTCGCGCGATGCGCTGGACAAGATCGAGTACGAGGACATCGGAAAACTGATGCTGGTGGCCTTAAACAAAATACGCAAGGGTAACCTCTGATGCAGGACATAGCAAGCTATCAGGCATTTGCCCGCGACCATTTAGGCGTAGATTTTACTGATATTCAGATGCTGGTAACGGCGCTGACGCACCGCAGTTATGTCAATGAGCACCGCAGCACGGTGAAGGAGCACAACGAACGCCTGGAATTTTTGGGTGACGCCGTGCTGGAGCTGGTCGTTACCGAATACCTGTACAGCAATTACACTGAGCCGGAAGGTATCCTGACCAATTGGCGCAGTGCATTGGTGCGCACCGAGAGCATCTCGGCTGCTGCCACCGCCCTTGGCTTTGAGCCGTACCTGCGCCTCTCAAGGGGTGAAAAGCGCGGCACCGAGCGCGCCCGCGCCCAGATAATGGCCAACTGTTTCGAAGCGGTGGTGGGCGCTGTTTATCTGGACAAGGGTTACGAGGCTGCCAAGAACCTGATTACCAACAGCATCCTCAGCACCTTTGCCAAAATTCTTGAAACAGGTTCCTGGATGGATCCGAAATCCCGCCTGCAAGAGCTGTCACAAAGTAATATAGGCTTTACGCCCTCTTATAAAGTGATGGAAGAAGACGGCCCCGATCACGACAAGACCTTTACCGTCGGCGTCTATATAGACAACAAGCTTTATGGCAAGGGTACCGGCCCCAGCAAGCAGTCTGCACAGCAGGCAGCGGCCGAAAAGGGCCTCGTCAAGCTGCAAAAGTAGTCCTACTTTTCTTTATTTCGTTATTCAAACGTTTTTGTAGATGTTCCTTAGACAAGGAACCGACTCGTTATTTTCTTGGTCCGCCAAGAAAGTAACCAAAGAAACTCGCGCCAAAATCTCCCTTGACTCGGCCAGGTGTAAAAAATACAAGGTCAGACACAACTCACCCTTTTTCCTCCTATTTTTAGTAGTAGAAAAAGGGCTTAAACAAGTGTCTGCCAAGACTTGTATTTTGTTACACCGCCCGAATCAGGTGAGATTTTGAATTGCGCGTTAAAAGCAGAAACTTCCGCCTTGGCGGAGGTACTATATTCGTTCGCTCGGGATTGAACGGTTTCAGTTGCGGGGGAAAGAGACAAGCAGATAGATGATGGGTGAGGCTTTTTCTCTTTCTTCTTTCTAATTTCTAAACTCTAGCCTCTAACCTCTGGCGCCTATAGCGCCCGTAGGTTACACTTAAGCCATGACACAATTCGGTACCCAGCAAAAAATCGTTATTGTCGAAGACAACGTTGCCCTGAACGATATCTACAAAACCCGCCTGGAGATGCTTGGCTATATTGTTTTCTCGGCCTATGACGGCATCCAGGCCCTGTCGGTCATCGAGCGCGAGCTGCCCGATCTGGTCTTGCTAGATCTGATGGTGCCCAAGAAGGCAGGTGACCAAATTCTGGAAGAAATGCGCCGCTCTGATTGGGGTAAGCACATCAAGGTTATGATTATTTCCAACCTTAACGAAGCCGATGCGCCGGCCGGCTTGCGCAACCTGGGAATCGAGGGCTACGCTGTCAAGGCCAACCTGAACAATGACCAGCTGGATCAGCTGGTTGATGTCATCTTGAAACCCGCCGGGCAGGTAGAAGATGTCGTCCTGGCGGCCCAACCGTCTGCAGAGGTCGAGATAACCCGTCCGCACGATCCATCGGCGATACCAGAAGCCGACCCGATGAGCGGCACCAGCCAGCCAGCAGACAATCCGGGCACAGAAACGTCCGGCGCATAGGCACGCTTGACAACAGAGGCGGTAATCTGTAGAATATAACAAGTTTATTTACTACGTAAATATCCCAGCTTCAGGGATAGAAAGTCAGATACCACGCCACATGCTCGCTATTCGTTTGCAACGCACCGGCCGCAAGGGCCATGCCCAATACCGCCTGATTGTCCAGGAATCACACCGCTCACCCAAAAGCGGTGCCGTTGTGGTATCGCTTGGTAATTATGATCCGCACACTAAGCTTGCGAATATCGACAAGGAAAAAGCGGCTTTTTATCTGAACAACGGTGCCCAGCCGTCTGACCGTGTGGCCGTGCTGCTGCAAAAGGAAGGCGTTACCATGCCGTCATGGGTCAAGGTAGATACTACGCGCCAGGCAGCCGTGCGTAACGCCGGCAAGCGCCGTAGCACCCGCCCAGCCGGAGAGGCAGCAGAAGTTGCCGTTACTGAAGCGGAAGCACCGGCTGAAGAGCCAGCAAGCGATGAAGCTCCCGCCGCCGCAGAGGCTGAGGCTGAGACTGAGACTGCCGAAGCACCTATCGGAGAGTCTGAAGCCTAAAATCGGCTTTAAGACCAGGCAATGGCGCCCCGTATCCGCGGGGCGTTTTTTCTTGTATACTTAAGTTGCTATCATTATATAGGGAGACCGCACATGAGCAGTATCGACCAGCAATTTATTGAATATATCGTCAAATCACTTGTCAGCAAGCCCGACCAAGTGGTTATTGAGCGACGCATAGATGAAAAGGGCGTGTTATTGGAACTTACTGTTGATCCGGAAGACCTGGGCCGTGTTATTGGCAAGCGGGGTGCCACTGCGCAGTCACTGCGCACGCTGCTGCGCGCCCTTGGCACCAAAAATGACGCCCGCTATAACCTGAAGATAATAGATAATGGCGTAGAGGGTCTTGCCCGTTCGCAAGATAGCGGCAGCGGCGAGGGCTGGAACAGCGGTACTCCTGCAGCGCCGGCAGATGACAGTGCGGCCGCAGTTTCTGACGACTCCGCAGCAGACGATCTGCTAGAAGAGGCTCCGGCGGAATCGGATGTGGTAAGCAAGACCCGTAAGGAACTAGACGACCTCGACGACCTCGACATCTGAACGTGTTCTTCGGCACATTTCGAGCGAAAACCTGCGTCAAAAATCCTCACCGTATATGAATACGGCTCAGATTTTGTGCTCGGTTTCCATCTCGAACTGCACTCGAATAACACGCTCAGAACCGCGCGTTATCAACAAGGCCTGGACAGACAGGGGGGTATAAAGCCAACAGGAGCTTTATCTGCTTACTTTATAATGTTATAATACATTTAGTATGAAAATTCAAATTATCTCACTGTTTCCTAGCGTGTTTGAACCGTATCTTGCTGCCAGCATGCTCTGGAAGGCCCAGGACAAGGGCATCGTTGAGTACAGCTTGATAGATTTGCGCCAGTTTGGCATAGGTACGCGAAAAACAGTTGATGACACCCCGTATGGCGGCGGTGATGGTATGCTGCTGAAACCAGAACCACTAGTTGAGGCTATTGAGCATGCCAAATCGGCAGATCCTGACGCTGCCGTCATCTTGCCGACGCCTCGCGGCAAGCTATACAAACAATCTGACGCCAAGCGCTTGGCAGCATCGGGTAGGGGCCTTATTATCGTCTGCGCCCGCTACGAGGGTTATGACGAGCGTGTAACAAACTGGGTAGACGAGCAGCTGTGCATCGGCAATTACGTCCTGACAGGCGGCGAGTTGCCGGCACTAATAATTACCGACAGCATTGTCCGCCTGCTGCCCGGTGTCCTGGGCGGGGCAGCTTCGGCCGAGGTTGAATCATTTCAGGACGATGATAAAACGGTGGAATTCCCCCAATATACGCGGCCAGAAGAGTTCCGCGGTTTGAAGGTGCCGGAGGTGCTAAAAAATGGCCACCATGCTGATATTGCCAAATGGCGCAAGGAGCAGCAGTGAGCGAAACTAGCGCGCAAGGCCTGGAACAGATGCACCGCCAAGGGCACCAGATGGCAATGAGGATTGCGCAGGCCTTTCCTGATTTAGCCGAAGGACTCGACATAGGAAACTTTAATATCACCTTTTCCAACCAACATGTCGAGCCCGGCAGTCCGATAGCCAATGCACACTATGACGATAATGGCACACTAAATAGCATAGAGCTGGACCGGATTTCGCTAAACGACCAGTACACCAGGCTTAGGGATGACGTGCGTTTTGAAGAGCTGGCCTGCGTAAATATCGGCGTGGGCATTTGCATGGATCTGCTCTTCCGGCAGATAGTAGACAGGAACCGCCGCTCGACCAACATAACCATGACTATGCTCGAGCATTTGAGCGATGCGGGTAAAATAAAAAATGCACTGTACGCGATAGACGACAGTTTTAAAGATAACAGTCATTTACACCGTGCCGCCGAAATGATGCTTGACGAGATGCAGGCCGGCCCGGAACGGGTCGCGCGTATTAATGCCCAGCGGTTTGCCTTCGGAATGTGTATGCGCGCGGATGCCATGTATGATCTTGAGACGGGCGAACGGGTCGCGATTGCCGTGCGCGATGACATACGCTACCAGCTTACGAGAAGCGCCGCCGCCACCGCGATACTGGGCATGGTACTAACCAACGATATGGATATTTCATTAAAGGTAGCGGCGGATACTATCATTGACGCCCGGGATCTGGCGCTGGCAATTCCGGCCAGTAATGGCGAGCTGGACAGCTTCCTTGCAGCTATCCAACGTGCCAATACCAGCCCGGAATTCTTCACTATACGCCAGATAGAAGAACTGTCTGACGGCTTTACCGTACCGGTGCAGGAAGAAGTTAATCCTGAGGCCGGAGACGATGAAGGGCCAAGATAGGGGGGTGTCGTTTTGCTTACCAATCTGTTAAAATAGGCAAGTTCGCTTGTCTTTAATCAAATACGCGAGAGAATTCGTGGATTTGAGAGGAAGCAGCTTACTGGGGTTTCTAGTATTGTCTGGGCAAATTCATTTTGCCGGCAATCCAGGAACCATATATCACATTCCGGCGATGGGGATTGGCCAAGTGGTAAGGCACCGGGTTCTGGTCCCGAGATCGGGGTGAGAAATGCCAGTGGCATTTCGCAAGGGAATCTTTCAGATTATAGCTATGCTATAGTATGAAAGTTCCGGGTGAGATGATCCGGTGGATCATCGCAAGGACGTTCACTCTTCAAAACTTGTTTTGAAAGATGTGGTGTCGGGGTCGCAGAATGTGACCGCCGAAGGTGACTCGAATCCCTCCTTAAAATATAT
>JBATRZ010000037.1:0-44075 GCA_049292975.1 Saccharimonadales bacterium (SeqCode)
GCTAAGCTCGGCGCTCAAAAGGGAAACAGCCCAGACCATCATCTAAGGTCCCTAAATATACACTCAGTGGGAAACGAGGTGAGATTTCTTAAACAATGAGGATGTTGGCTTAGAAGCAGCCATTCATTTAAAGAGTGCGTAACAGCTCACTCATCAAGAGATCTTGCACGGAAAATGTAACGGGGCTCAAGTGTATTACCGAAGATATGGGCTTGTGCGTAGCACAAGCAAGTTGAAAGTTGAAAGTTGAAAGTTGAAAGTTTTTGCAGTTTGCAGCTACTTTTCACTTTAGACTTTATGGACTTTGGACTTGCTCATGCTACGCATGAGCGGTAGAGGAGCGTTCCTCTCTGCATCGAAGTCGAACCGTGAGGTTTGGTGGAGCGTGAGGAAGTGAGAATGTTGGAATGAGTAACCATAAGGCAGGTGAGAATCCTGCCCACCGAAAGAGCAAGGTTTCCTGGGCCACGGTAATCGCCCCAGGGTTAGTCGGTCCTAAGCCGAGGCAATATAGCGTAGGCGATGGACAACGGGTTAATATTCCCGTACTAGTGTGAGTTTGTGCGCAGATGCGCAGTATGATAGCAGGAGCGGATTCATGGTTATATCCGTCTAAGCTCTCTAACAGGGAGTGAATGAAAGTTTCGTAAGAAGTAATTCCTGTCAAAGTGCTGACCAGAAAAGTCTGCGCACGCGTGGCTCACGCTATCCGTACCGCAAACCGACACAGGTGCTCAGGTCGAGAAGACCAAGGTGTACGAGTGATTCTTCGCTAAGGAACTCGGCAATACAGCGACCGTAACTTCGGAATAAGGTCTGCCCCGTCACAGTGTCTATGACGCCGTGACAGGAACACGATATAGAAATATATAAGTTGTTCCGTGCCAGTTTTCTTTTTGAAAGAGAACAAACCGGAGAGTTTTTAACTTCTCTCCAAACGAATTCTTGAAACTGAGAAAAGAAAGCTGATCTCTGTATCGCATTACGCGGTACGAGTTCTGCATCTGGATGCAGCTCGCGGTTTTGCAAACGTAACGGAACGAGCCGTACTTAGGTACGGTGAAGTGAGTAACGGATTGCAAAAGCGATGAGATGCGCCAGAAGCAATTAAAGAATTAATAATTTATTTATTAATTTTTAATTGCGGTGCAGAAGTCGTAGGTAGTGTGACGGGGCCGCAGCTAAGGAACCCATGCAACTGTTTACCAAAAACACAGGTCTCTGCTAACACGAAAGTGGATGTATAGGGGCTGACTCCTGCCCGGTGCTGGAAGGTTAAGGGGATGCGTTTACGCGCTGAACTGAAGCCCCAGTGAACGGCGGCGGTAACTATAACCGTCCTAAGGTAGCGAAATTCCTTGTCAGGTAATGAATTTGCCTGAAAAGCAAAGTAATTTGCTTTGAGTAAACCAACTAATAACGGGGAAATCTAAAGCATCCTCACCGGTGCAATGACAATCCCGTGGCAATCCGCCAACTGGCGGAAGCCGTAACGACTGATCCGAAAGGAGAGGTACATGCAACAAGATGTACAATACGTTGGCTCTCGTCCCACAAAGGAATTCACGGAGTTTTCTTGGTATATAACAGGGTTCACAGACGGAGAAGGCTGTTTTTCGGTTAGTTTTAACCGGCGAGCCAAATTAAAGACCGGCATAGAAGTAAGACCGAGTTTTTGTTTGGCACAGAACAAACGCAGCCTTCAGGTTTTGAAAGATATTCATGCCTACTTCGGGTGTGGCGCGATCCGGTTCAGTAAGTACGACCAAATGTACAAATACGAAGTACGTTCGGTCGGCGATCTGGTCAATCGGATTATCCCGCATTTTCAGAAGTATCCGCTGAGAACTGCTAAAGCGCATGATTTTGAGATATTCGCCCGGATATGTGTACTGATACATCAGTCACATCATTTGAATATAGAGTATCTTACGGCCATGATTCACGAGAGTTATCTCATGAACGAGGCTGGTAAACGGCGCAATACAAAGGAAGAACTCCTACAAATTCTGGCGAGATGAAAAGATAGTCTGATCTGTTTGGAAACGAACAGGTAACTAAATTGAAGTTCTGACCCGCACGAATGGAGTAATGATATGGGTACTGTCTCAGCGAAGAGCTCGGTGAAAGTGCATTGACGGTAAAGATGCCGTCTGTCCGCAGCAGGACGAAAAGACCCTATGCAGCTTTACTACAGCTTGACATTGAATCGGGTTGTGACATGTGTAGAATAGGCGGGAGACTTCGAAGCCGTCGCGCTAGCGATGGTGGAGTCGCAATGTGAAATACCGCCCTTGTTACAATTTTGTTCTTACGTGTGCCACAAAGAGCAGAGGTTAGATTAGAGAATTGAGATTACAGAATAAGCCCAAAAGCCAAAATTCTGTAATCTGTAATCTTCATTCTAACGTCTCTTCTTTCTGGCATGCAGACAGTGTCTGGTGGGTAGTTTAACTGGGGCGGTTGCCTCCTAAAGAGTAGCGGAGGCGTTCAAAGGTTGGCTAGGTTCGGATGGAAATCGAATCGATAGTGCATACGCATAAGCCAGCTTGACTGTGAGGGCGACGACCCAATCAGGCACGAAAGTGGGAGTAAGTGACCCGCTGTCCGTACATTTGTACATGAGAGTGGTATCGGCAGCGCAAACGGATAAAAGTTACGCTAGGGATAACAGGCTTATCGCGCCCAATAGTTCACATAGACGGCGCGGTTTGGCACCTCGATGTCGGCTCATCTCATCCTGGGGCTGGAGCAAACCATTTAACTGCTCTCCCTGCCGGAAACGGCAGGGTAATAAACAAGCTCAAAACGGTGAAGGCCATATATGAAGGACTTGCATTTGCAGGTCCCAGGTTCTATGGTTAATACCGTGGGAAAGAATGATGTTGTAGCAATACGCGCATATCTAGCAGGACTCATCGATGCTGATGGAGCGATTATGGCGATCATCGAACCGCACAAGGAGAAACGTTTTCGTTTCCGGGTGCGGGTCGTAATCAAAGTAACGCAACACCAGCCAGAAGTGTTGGAGTGGCTTCTTGATACTTTTGGAGCAGGAAAGGTTGTTATTAACCGGACCGCTTACGATTGGATAATAAGAAGTCAGAAAGATGCTTTGGTACTGCTTACACTAGTAAGCCCGTACCTGAGAGTAAAATCCAAGCAAGCAAAACTTGCAAAGGAGATACTCGGTAGCATCCCTACTACACAAGATGAATTTTTGCAGATAGTACGTAAAGCAGATGCATTGTCGAAGTTAAACGTTCGGTCTACCAACCGGCGCCTTAACACTGCGGCAATGGTCCAAGCAGCATTCTCCCGTAACGACTGATCGAATGTTCTGGTAGAACATTCGTGAGATATAGCCATTAAATTGGCGTATCACACGGCTTGCACCTGTAGCCGGTTGTGGTGACACAATGCGGTATGGTGGTGGTATAGTCTGGCACCGTCAGTAATGGCGGATTACAGAAAGAGGTCCCAAGGGTCCGGCTGTTCGCCGGTTAAAGAGGTACGTGAGCTGGGTTCAGAACGTAAATTACATTGCGTTCTACCACTGTAAAGTGGTAATGTGTTGGTGTACATCGCACCTTCGCCGCACAGGCGAAAACACTAAATCTGACTGAAATCGGTGAAACCCGACTGGAATATTATCGAACGATTCCAAGGGCAATACCGAGGGAAGATTAGCAAAATGTTTGACGAAATAGCGGCATATACTGCCGGTTTTCTAGATGGAGATGGCTCGATCATGGCGCAGTTGGTATACCGCAAGGATTATCGGCTGGGCTATCAGATTAGGGTAAGCATCGTGTTTTACCAAAAGCAATCCCATAATGAAATCCTCTTTTGGCTAAAAGAGCAGCTCACTTTTGGGTATATACGTAACCGTAATGACGGTAAGACGGAATACACAATTGTCGGCTTGGAAGAAGTAGCACAGGTTTTAAGCCTACTTCATCCAAAACTTCGTCTAAAGAAGAGACTTGCTGAAGATGTTATGAAGCTTATTGCGCTTCATCCTAAAAAGATGACAGCCGCTAAGCTCATAAAGTTAGCTAAATTGGTTGATAAGACCGCCGAATTTAATTATTCAAAAAAGCGAACCAATACATCAGAAGTAGTAAGTCAATTCCTGAAAGACAGGCAGCTTTTCCCCGTAGAGACTTCTTGCTAGTTTGCTGCTAGCAAGAGATGGAGGTTGAAAATATGGCTTCCATAAAACGTCAGCTCCTTTTTGTAACCCGACAAGAAGGATGAAGATATAGTCCGTGCCGCCAGTAATGGCGGGGTAGTTTTGGAACTGAACAATCCAAGATGACACGCGTGAGACAGTTCGGTTTATATCCGCTGTGGACGCAAGGAAATTTGAGAAGATTTGGTCGTAGTACGAGAGGACCCGACTGAACGCACCGCTGGTGTACCAATTGTCCTACCAAGGGCATGGTTGGGTAGCTATGTGCGGTATAGATAAGCGCTGAAAGCATATTAAGCGCGAAACTGACTTCAAGATGAGATTTCCCTATGAGACCCCAGAAAGACTATCTGGTTGATAGGCGCAAGGTGGAAGTGCGGTAACGCATGCAGCCGAAGCGTACTAATAGGTCCATCGACTTTTTATGTCCCTAGACATATGCGCCCAAGCCAAAAATCCGGCATAGCCGGAATTTCCGGCTTGTTTTGGCGCTGTGCGGCGAACCGGCCTCCGGTACGCGGGCAGCAGCACTTTAGTGCAGCTGGCCCTGCGTTTCCTCAGCCGGTTCATCCACACAGCATCCAAACGCATAAGTCTAGGGTAGACATTGGCATTTTGCCAAGTAGTAGAGCTTCGTGCGCTCTGCTTTAGCAGAGCAGATAATTCCCTTGGAATTATTCACGAAGCCTCACTACTTGGTTTGACTAGTTATTGTTGGTAATCAACCCAACACCTTTGTTACAGAACATTTGTTCTTAATTTTGACATCTAAAAACAGGCACCACGGGTGCCAGCAAAAGGTACACGACAAACCCACTGCCTGATCGGTTATATCAGTTCGCAAAGCGTTTATCGTGACCTTCTGCTGGCACCAGGAAGTGCCATTAACAATTCGACTTCGTATGGACACGGACCAACGCCTTACAGGCGTGATATCTGATATCTGATATTTGATATTTGAAGGGTAATCCTCAAGTATTAACTATCAAGTATCAATTATTGCGCTTCTGCGAAGCGCAGTCGGTGTCCATGGCGCAAGGGAAACACCTGTTCCCATCCCGAACACAGCAGTTAAGCCTTGCAGCGGTTACTATACTTGGCCAATCAAAGCCTGGGAAAATAGCACGATGCCGAATTATAAAAGAGACCTCCTTAACGGGGGTCTTTTTTTGTTTTGAGAAAACCATTGGCCTCCCCAGCCCTGGCATGCCAGGGTGGGGACCCTAGGCATAGGTTTTCTCAACGCGCAGGGAAATGTGCTCCATTTCTCTGGCTGCTCTTTCCAAAGAAGTGGAAGTAAAAACAGGGGAGTAAATCACCAGTTTTTACGATATTTTACTTAACTCTTTCGAAAAACGTGAAAACTCGTAATGATTCTCCTGCATAACAAAGGGCGTCCTCAGTACGCCGTACAGACTCCACCAACCCTTCTGTAGGTTATAGTTCTTAATCTCTTCGTACATCATTTGCCCATGCTCAAGACAAAGCCATCGCTTATAGTGCCCATACTCTGCGACGATTACCACACCTCTTATGGAAGTTTGTTGAAGTTTTAAAGCAGTTTTCTTACATACTTCACATTCTCCAACATCACTTTTTAACTTCTTGTTTTTATGCTTTCTCAATAAGTAAATCGGGAGCACAAACACTGCGACAACCAGTGCAATAAATAGAGTAGTGAATAATATGACAAGAAAAACAGCCATCAGAATCTCCTTTTCTTGAAGTATACATGAATAGAAAACTACGTGAATAACGGATTTGTGAGTCTTAAGAAATAGAGTTTAAGCTGCTTCTGGGTCGGGGGTGAGGGGGCGGAGGTCTTCGAGACTCCAGCTGGTGGTTTCGGAGGCTTAACCTCAAACAGATAGCAAAAATATGATTAAGAATTTCTATAGAGGCGGTAAGGAATCCGGTGTGCGGCGGAAGTTGTGGTTTTATGCCGGTTTGGGGTTGGAGGGGTGTTGTGGGACTCCTAGAACTGTTACGGGGGTTATTTGGCTAGCCCTAGGAAGTCTTTTGGACTTATGATTACGATGTTTTTATAACTGCCTAGCTCCAGCAGGTCTTTGTCTCCGGTCAAAATAAAATCACAGCCCGTGTGAACGGCTGCCGATATAACATGTAGATCCTCTAGATCACGAACCTCTATTGCTGATATGGGCACAGGAACCGACCCTAAGGGCACTTCGCAAGCTTCCTCAAGAAGGCATACGAAACTATTTATCCAGCGATAGGGTGCGCCAAAGATGTTGCGGAAGATATCGCGGATTTCATCGGTTATTTCTTCTGATACCACCGTACTGACTTTATCGAGACAAAGTTGCAGAGCTTTTTCTGGCTCTCCGCCGTACACTGCGGCAGAAATCCAGACATTGCTATCGATGAGTATCTTTAAATCTAGCGATGTTCTGCCGCCAGGGCTCTTTTTTGCGACGCTCGTCTGTAATATACTCAGCCACTTCTTCATCTGATTTGAACGGAGCATTTTCTGCAAATCTTTTGCCATATGTCATCAATTCTTTTAGTTGGTCTATTGCATCTTGCTTCTCCAAATATTGCATAGCAGCGGTACGCAGCAGGTCACTGCGGCTGCCAAACTGCTCCTTGGCCTTTTTGTCTATCTGGTCGGCCAGCTCCTTGGGGAAGGACACATTAAATGTTTTTACGCTCATCTTGATCCCATACTTTTTAGGTAATCTGCACTGAAATTGTATGAAAATTGTATGAAAATGTCAATAATCTATCTTTGGGAATAAAATTGGTTGTGGTTTATGCCAGTTTGGGGGATGGGGGGCTTTGCAGCGCTTCTAAAGCGGCTACAGGGGCTACTGCGGGCGTTTATATCAACAAACCCGAGCATTTATTGACTCAGATTTAACCATTGTGTATACTTTGGTTATTATGAGTAACGATACTGTACTGAATGTAAAGATAGATAAGGAGCTTAAGCGGCAAGCACAGGCAGCTGCTAAAGCTATAGATTTGCCTGTTAGTACTATTGTTGCTGCTTCTTTGCGTGAATTTGTGCGTACCCGCTCCATCACTATCAGTGACGAGGGGACGCTGAAACCAGAAGTAATTAATGAGTTAAGAAAAATTTCGGCTGATGCAAAGAGGGGGGTCAATGTTTCCCCGGTTTTTGACAGCGCTGAAGAATCTTTTGTTTGGCTTGATAAAGAATTAGCCAAAGAACGCGGGGAAGCTTAAAAAAGCTTCATGAAAATCCGCTATTCTAAGAGGTTCACCAAGCAGCTCGCCAAACAACCAACCAATGTAGAAAAAGCTTTCAAGTTGCGCATTTTGCTATTCCAGGAGAATATGCACGATCCAATGCTTCGGAATCATCCGCTAAAAGGCGAGTTCAAAGGCTATTACAGCATAAACATTACGGGAGATGTAAGGGCCCTGTACGAAATCATAGAGGATGAAATATATCTTTATGATGTGATTGGCAGCCACTCGCAGCTCTACGGATAGGCTTGATGGAAATTGGTTGTGGTTTTATGTCAGCTTGGGACTGGAGGGGTGTTGCGGTCTCTAGAGAGGCCGCGGGGCTATTATAGGTGCTTACGGTTGCTATTTTAGGGCGCATAGGTATTATTAAGGATAACTAAGGAGTTAAACAGGTGGCTATGCCTTTTAATGCCCAGCCAGGAGCTTCGGAAACTTATCTTCTGCCAGTGGTTACGCCTGAGGCTGCTGAAGCTATATGTATTGAGGCGGCTGTCTACGAGGGACAGATGGAGGCTGATGCAAACGCCAGATTGCAGGCCCATAACCCCCTGTTTGTTAGTTTCCTTCTCCTGATCATGGATAGGGCTGGCCTCGAGAGAGGTACAGCGGAACATACCAGAACGGGAGAAATTGTATTGGCTGCACATGAACTTTTGCTTAAGGCTGCCCAGATGAAGCTGCATGGCGAAAGCCCGTCCCAGGGCTTGTAGGCAAGCCACAGGGCTTATTTAAGCTGGCCGAGGTTGTGTTTGGTCAGTTTGGTGATGAGATTGTAAGGAATAGGCTCATCTAGGGGCAGCTTGATGGTGCCTTTGGTGGTTTCGTAGGCCTCTATGTCCTTGGCGAAGGCCTGGATGGTGGCCGGACCAGGGTAAATACCGATGTGATGCTCAAAGCCGCCGAAGTGTATCAGATTACGTTTTTGCCAATAGGTGGGGATGCCGTAGGACATCTTCTCGGTGGCGTCGGGGGCGGCCTCTTGTATGACGCACCTTATCTTTTGCAGTATCTTCTGGGTCTCTGCCGGGTAGCTTGCGATGTAATCGTCTATCCTGGGATCTGCTGTCATCCGTCGCTCCTTATATTTGAACACGTATTTAGTATAAACCACGCCTAAGACTTCAGATAACATAATCTTATTGACGAAAGCTTAAGCATGTGTTATCATAAGCACATTCGATAGGGAATAGATCGACTTACAAGAGGACTACTGTGTCCCTTGAACTTTACCGACTAGCTAAAAATCATTTTTCTGCTGTCAAAGTAGCTATGGCTACTCCTCCACCAGAAAAAAGAATTTTTATATCAGCCGGATAAAGTCCAAGGAAACACACCAGCCTCTCGCAAGCCGATATGAGGGCTCGCCAGGCTGTATGTCTGGGCGGCCTTTTTTGTTTCCTAGAGAGGTGTTATCAAACAAGCTAACAATAACCAGTGTCAAGCGGTTACTTTTGCGCCAAGCGTCATTTGCGCTCAGGTGAGGCCTCCATTCTGGAAACGTATCTGTGAATACGGTGGAAGAATGTCCTCGGCTGAGCGCAAATGACGACTCGCAAAATAATCGCGCACTAAAAGGAGTCAAAATGGCAGGAACAAAGAACGGCGGCAAAGCCGCTGCATCAACCAACAAAGCTAAGTACGGTGCTGACTTCTACGCACGCATCGGTGCTATGGGCGGCAAGAAGGGCACGACCGGCGGCTTCGCAGCTAACCGCGAGCTTGCTCGTACTGCTGGCGCCAAGGGCGGCCGCATTAGCCGCCGCACCAAGAAAACCGTCTAAAACCGCTGCACGCAGCTCGGCCTGCTGACTGGCTAGGCCAGCCACCTGCCGAGCTGCTTATGGCGCCTAGCGCGATTTTTCGCTCGTAATGCTCCCTCACCGTATTTTAATACGGCTCGGTCCGCTTGCGAGACGAAGAAATCGCACTAGGCATCCATCTGCAACAGTTTTAGGGCCTCATCCGGATTTCTGAATTAGAAGTTCGGCCAGGGCATTCAAGCCCAAGCGTTTTAAATCTGTTTTTGCAGCCAATTTAGGCTCAAGAGAGGTGGAATTGATTATGAATCCATATGTAACTTCTAAGGACCCGGCCTGGCATCGCGCGGTGGACGGGCTAGTCATCTTAGCGATCGGTTTTGTTATAGGTATCATCGTTGCAGGCAGCTTGCTGACCTACGAGACGACCACCGTCAAGACCATCCGCCGTGTGCCTACGCTGCAAGCCCCAAGCGACGATGCGGCCGGTACGGTAGAGTCGCCACAAAATAATGTGAAAATAAACGAAATCTAGAAAAACCTCCCTTGCGGGAGGTTTTTCATAGGTAAGATTTGATAGGTAATAGATAAGAGATGGTTCATAAAGCCTAATCTATCATCTATTAATCCTTATCTATGGGCATAACGCGCCTATACGGGCGGCAAAAGCGCTGGTCGCTGACATGCCAGCTGGTCTTGCAGTTGAAACACTCATAGGTGCGCGGATCCTTTTGTATGCTGACCGTACCGCAGGCAGGGCAGGTGGCCCTGCGGTGCAACCAGTCGCGGTACGTATCCAGGCAGTCCTCTATATGCTCGGGGCTGATGCTGATACCGTACTTCTTAGCGATCTTACGTGCTCTTCGCCAGGCCTCCACCTCTAGTTCCATCAGCTCAAAATCGCTGTGGTAAGCGGTGTGGCCCAGGATGCCGTGTGATACTTCGTGCAGCAGCGACCAGCAGGCTATATCAGGCTGGGTAGACGAGCCGCCATAGGTGACGCTATTATCATTGGGTGACCAGTAGAAGGCCGCGCCCTCTACAAAGGTGATTGCGGGGTAATCGCGCCTAAGACTCTCCAGCAGCTCGTTCATGAACGTACCGCAGCATAGTTTATGGGGCATAAAACGAATGATTCTCGAGACAAAACGGCAAAATTTTGCCAAAGCATAGCCGTAGCTATGGTGCGAAGAAAATTAGCTGTTGCGGCCGGAAAGCGTCTTTTTAGGGCCGTAAATCTAGGCTGCGGTGCGTTCATAATCCTTTATAAGTTGGTAGCAGCCGTGTATGACAGCTTCTTCGGGGTTTTTTGCCTGCACCACCAGCGGGATTTTGACCAGCGGGTCCTCGTATTTCTTTAGTTCGGCCTTTAGCAGATGGCCGAACTTTTGGAAATGGCTGCCCACGCCGCCGCCGATAATAATCACGTCAGGCTGTATGTTGGCGGCGATATCTATAATGCCCATGGCCAGGTCGCGCGAGATGACCTTCCAGATGGCTTCGTCATCTAGCTCACTGGCCAGCTTGCCAAAGCGTTTCACAATAGCCTTGCCGCTGGCAAAGGACTCCCAGGTAACTAGCTGCCCGCCTCGCTCAAACAGCATGTGGCCAACCTCAGCATCTATAAGGTCCGGATCTAGCACGTTATCAATAACGGTGCCGCCGCCGATACCGGTACTGACGGTTAGGTACGTTACCTTATGCCGCGGCGGGCTCAGCAGGCGGGCCTCAGACAAGGCAGCCAGCTTGGCGTCATTTTCTAAAAGCGTCGTACATTTGGTAATGGCCTGCACGTCGCTTTGGATGGGTACATTCTGCCACGGCAGGTTGCCAAAGGCGACAACCGCCCCTGTGGCGTGATCAATCTTGCCGGGAGCCGCTACGCAGACCAGGCGCACCGCAAGAGTTGTAATATTAGCAACATTATCCGCCAGAGTCTTCTTGAATTCCTCGTAATCTTGAGGGGTGGGGAACTTGACAGAGTCTTCGACGGTACCGCCTGGCGTCATGCGGGCGACAAGCGTCTTGGTACCGCCGATATCGATAGTAAGATACATGCGTACATCGTACACGGACTGGGGCGTCTCCGCCAAATGCAATTACCCCTATGCGCAGCTTGCTAACAGATGCGTAACAGCGTATAATGAATACTTGAGTCTGAATGGAGTTATGCGCTACGGCGTACCACAGTCCGCAAAAGGAGACATACTTTACTATGTCAAAAGTTATTACAATGGACGACTTGCTCGAGTCGGCTGAAATCCGTCAGCTGAAGACCGGCGACGTTGTCGAAGGAACCATAAACTCGGTGCGCAAGCACGAGGTATGGATTGACCTGGGCGCCAACGGCGTAGGGGTGGTTATGCGCCGCGAAATCGGCCATGGCCAAAAGATAGAAGAAGGCGAGACTGTTACCGTCAGCGTGGTAGATCCAGAGCTGGACGAGGGCTATGCGCTGCTAAGCATGAAGCGTGCCGCCAAAGACCGCGGCTGGGACGAGCTGCAACGCCTGTTCGAAGCCCAGGAAATCATTGAAATCCAAGCCTACGACGCCAACCGCGGCGGCCTGTTGGTCGAGCTAGAGGGCATTCGCGGCTTTTTGCCCGTGTCACAACTGGCAGCAGACCATTACCCCCGCGTATCCGGTGCAGATAAAGATGAGATCCTGCAGAAGCTCAACGCTCTGGTGAACATCCCTCTGCGCGCCCGCATCCTGGATGCCAACCGCAAGGAAAACAAGCTTATTTTCTCTGAGAAGGAAGCCGTCAAGGACGACATGCAGTCCCGCTTGACCGAACTAAAGGTAGGCGATGTCGTAAGCGGCGTCGTGACCGGCGTCATTGACTTCGGCGCCTTTGTAAACGTCAAGGGTATCGAGGGGCTCATCCACATCTCAGAAATCTCCTGGGAGCGTGTAGAAGACCCGCGTGACTACGTAAAGACCGGCCAGGATGTCGAGGCCAAGATTATCGCCATCGACAAGGACCGCCTGAGCCTGTCCCTTAAGCAGATGAGCGACGACCCGTGGCTGGACGAAGTCAAGGCTTTTAAGGGCGGCGATGTCGTCGAGGGTAAGATTACCCGCATCACGCCGTTTGGTGCCTTCGTACAGCTGAGCCCAAGCGTCGAGGCTCTGGTACATGTATCAGAGATAGCCAGTGACGAGGACAATGCTGATCCGACCGAAATCTTCAAACTCAACGAGAAGAAAGAGTTCAAAATCTTAGACATAGACACAGACAATAGAAAAATCGCCCTTAGCCTGAAGGACAAATAACGGGGCCGCCGATATGCAGCATATTGCTTTGTCAGAAGCTCCAGTCCGCACCAGCAGTATCTTAAATACAGCTGGCTTGCGGGCTTCGCTTCTTTCGCGCACTATGCCGCATCTCGGCAACCCGTACCAATCCGATAACTATAGAACAGGAAACCCTGTACACGGTTGTAAATTAAGCCAGCAAATGGCAGAAGGGCAAAGCTAAATATTATGGCTGCAACGACCATCGAAGTCGAAGACATGATTACCGTCGGCGCGTTAGCAGACAAGCTGGCTCTGCCGGTGGCCAAGATTATTACCGAGTTGATGAAGAACGGCATCATGGCTACCGTCAATGAGAAGGTAGACTTTGATACCGCCCAGATCATCACCGGTGAGCTTGACCTTGATGTTGAGCTGGTCAAGAAGGCCGCCCCTGCGCCGGCTGCCATCGCGCGGCCAAAGGCAGCAGCCGATGATCCTAACGCAACCGTCCGCCCGCCGGTGGTGGCGGTCATGGGACATGTCGATCACGGCAAAACCAGCCTGCTGGACGCCATACGCGGCTCTGATGTCGCACGCGGCGAGGCTGGCGGTATTACCCAGCATATTTCCGCTTACTATATCCGTCATCCCGCCCCTGGCGGCGACCGTGCCATAACTTTCCTAGATACGCCGGGCCATGAAGCCTTTGCGGCCCTGCGCGAGCATGGTGCCCAGCTGACAGACGTGGTTATCATCGTGGTAGCTGCCGATGACGGGATCAAGCCCCAGACGCTTGAAGCCATCCGCTTTGCCCGCAAGGCTGGCGTCAAGATTGTCGTAGCTATTACCAAGATGGACAAACCAGAGGCCAACCCTGACCGCGTCAAGCAGCAGCTGGCCGAGCAGGAGCTGCTGCCGGAAGAATGGGGCGGCGACACCGTTATCATGCCTGTTAGCGCCAAAGCCGGCACCGGTATCAAGGAACTATTAGACATGGTCCTGCTGGTCGCGGATGTCGAGGAGCTTAAGGCTAATGCCAATAAACCGGCCCAGGGCCTTATCATCGAATCCCACATGGAACAAGGCCGCGGCGCCGTAGCCCGCGCGCTTGTGACCGAAGGTACGCTGAAGAGCGGTGACTTGGTCGTTGCGGGCGGTACCTACGGCAAGATACGCAACCTGGAAGGTACCGACGGCCGCGCTATCAAGCAAGCAACCCCGAGCATGCCCGTCATCATTACCGGCCTCAAGCAATTACCGGAGTTTGGTGATTCGTTCGAAGTGGCTGTCAATGAAAAGGAAGCCCGCCTGCTGGCAGCCAGTCAGGCACAGGCTCGTGCCGCCGGGGCGGGGCATCTCAATATCAGCTCCGGCGAACTCATCCGCCTGATTAACCGCAGCAACCAGCTGCAAGAGCTGAATATTATAGTCAAGGCTGACGTACAGGGGTCTTTGACTTCAGTTATTGATAGCCTAAAGACGCTGGACAATGAAGAAGTAGCCGTACGTATTGTCGGCAGCGGTGTGGGTGCCATTACCGAGAATGACGTGCATATGGCGCACACCTCAAAGGCCATTATCTATGGTTTTCACACCCAGTTCCCGGCCAGCATCAAGCAGCTGGCAGCACGCGACAAAGTATCCATCCGGCTGTTCCAGGTTATTTACGAGCTGATTGATGACGTGAAGGCCGAGCTAACTACTTTGCTTGCGCCTGAGGTAGTAGAGACTGAAATGGGCCGCCTGGTAGTACGCGGTATATTCAAGACTACCAAGACCGGGGTTATCTGTGGCGGCGAAGTTACCAAGGGCAAACTTAAAGTGCCGGCGCTAGCCCGCCTAATGCGCGGCGGCGAGACTCTGGCCGAGGTAGAAGTAACCAACCTCAAGCGCGGCCCGCAGGATGCCAAGGAAGTACTAGAGGGCGAGATGTGCGGACTAAGCTTAACCAGCGCGGCCCGCGCGGATGTCCAAGAAGGCGACCAGATTGAATTCTTCACCCGCGAATTAAAAGCCCGTTCTCTCTAGGCGCATCCTGTACTCGGCTATTTTGCGCTTGCTGCCTTACGGTACGAAATCATTGTTCTTTTGCGGCGCAGCGAGCCCAGCT
This sequence comes from Saccharimonadales bacterium (SeqCode), assembly GCA_049292975.1. Classification (GTDB taxonomy): domain Bacteria; phylum Patescibacteriota; class Saccharimonadia; order Saccharimonadales; family JACDBH01; genus JBGSWE01. The sequence continues at coordinate 14,541 of JBATRZ010000037.1, forward strand.
CGCTGGCAGGCAAAAGAAAGACTATGTCGGTCACCGTATTGAAATACGGCTCCCTTGCGTTCCGAGATCGTGGCCCTTTCAAGCAACAAGCTTAGCTTGCTTGCTATGAAAGGGAGACCATGTCGGCAGCGCACACAAACAAGCTCGAGTACAGAATCCGCTCAGTCCTATGTATTAACTGTGGTAGTATGGAGATACTATGTTCAAATTAGACAACAACTTCCTTACCTCGCTCGGGCTTAGCAGCCTGCCGGTAGACGAAAAGAACAAGCTGCTGCAGCATATCTATGAGCGGCTAGAGATGAATGTTGGCATGCGCCTGGCCGAGAAGATGACTGACGCCCAACTGGATGAATTCGAAAGCTTTATTGACCGCAACGACGAGCAAGGCGCCCTGCGCTGGCTCGAGACCAACTTCCCGAATTACAAACAGGTTGTAGCCGAAGAGCTAGAGAAGCTAAAGCAAGAGGTTAGCCAGGCGGCGCCGCAGATCCTGGCTGCCGCCCAAGAGCCGGGGCCATCTAATCCAGGCCAGCCAGCCGCCGCACCGCCGCAACCATACCAGCAAGCTGGCCCATATGCCCAGCCTGCCGTGCCGGCTGCGCCGGCACCAGAGCAGTTTCCTGCGGCCGCACAGCCCTTTACTCCGCCGGTGCCCCAGGCTGACCCGTATAACCAGCCGCCGCCGCAATTTGACCCGTATAACCAGCCAGGGCCAGCCGCACCGCCACCGCCCGGCTTCCCGCCAGCCGCGCCGCCTATGCAGCCAGGCTTTGGCCAGCCGCAACCAGGGCCAGTACCGCAACCGCTGCCGCAGGACCAGTTCCCGCCGCAACAACCGCCAATGGGTTACTAATCAGACAATTTGAAGTTTATTCTTGTAGCCTGCAATAAAAGCTCCGGCCTTCATGGCCTGTTTGCCGGCAGGCTTGAGCTCGTGTATGACCAGCGCGCCTTTGCCGCAGTAAACCATTAACTGCTTATCCTTGATTGAAATGCTGCCAGCTTCGCCCCTGTCATTTGAGACACTGGCCGATGTGAAAATCACATCAACACTCGCCAAGCGGGCATAGCTTCTAGGCCAATCTAAGTAGGCGCGGATTTCGCGCTCCAGCACCTCGGCAGGCTTGGTAAAGTCCAGCTTGCCGTCATCTTTGCTTAGCTTGCGCGAGTAGGTAGCTTCAGCCGGGTAGTCTGGTATTAATGTTGCCAGCTCCGCCTGGTCTATGCCCTTGGTTTCACCCCTGAGGTAACGCGGGATCTCACGCTTTAGCAGCGCGTCGCTCAGTTGTATCAGCTGCAAAGTCAGCTGAGGTGTGATCTCACTGCCATCCAGCTTGTGGATGCCGCACGCAATTACCGGACCCTCGTCCATCGCCTCAACCAGCAGCATCAGGCTTACGCCCGTCTTCTTCTGGCCTGATAATATGGCAAAGCTAATCGGATCGGCGCCGCGCAGATCCGGCAGCAGAGAGAAATGGCTGTTTAGGATACCAAGCGGAAAGTAGTCAATAACATCTTTAGAGACGATGATGCCGAAGTCAATCAATACAGCCAGCTCCGTCCTGAACGGTTTGCCTGCAATCAGCGCCGCTAACTCGCGCTGATTGGTTACGGTGTACAGGGGCAAATTATGCGCCCCGGCGGCGTCTATGACGGGAAAACTGCCGCGGTGGTGCGGAGGCTTAGGCTTAGTAACTACGGCGACGATGTCAAAATCTGACAGCAGCAGTTCAAGTGATTTGGCCGCTACCGGCCCGCTGCCGAAAAAAACCACCTCTGGCTTACGCATCGCCACCTCCAAAATGCAAAACAAGTTTGCATTGTTTGAGGTGGCTGAATGGCCAGAATGCGCTATTTTCCTGCGACAATCCAGCCGCACCGTACCGGGGTACGGCTTGGCTGTCTTGCTTGGAAGAATATAGATTCTGGCTCATTCTGCGTAACCCAGCACTTATGACCAGAGTGTCTTGTTATCTTTGATATCGGCCTCGTAATCAAGCTTTTCTAGCTTGCCGGAATCGTTGAGACGGTAAAAAGCCTCTGGCTTATCCTTGATGTGATCGATGAAAACGATGCCGTTGGTGTGGTCTATCTCGTGCTGCAGGACGCGGGCTAAGAACCCCTCGGCAGAAATACGGATGGGCCGGCCCGTAGCATCCAGCGCCTTCACCTTGACCTTGCTGTAACGCGGTACTTTGCCGTAGGTGTCCAGAATGCTCAAACAGCCCTCGAAGTCCTCATCTATTTCACCCTCGTATTTGGTGATTTCGGGATTGATAAGCGTCATGAAGGTCCGGTCTTCACGATCATCGAAGTTGTTGCGCACTACAACAACGCGGAGCAGGCTATCTATTTGTACGGCGGCCAAGGCAACGCCGACTTCGTGGTCCCGGCTGTCTTCCCAATCCAGGGTGGCTGCTTCCATACCGGCGATAAGGCGGCGGACAGCATCATCAACCACGCCGACGCGCTTAGAACGCTGGCGCAAATTGAACGCCGGCAGTGTAATGATATCGTCTTTGGTTGCCATAGTTTGCCTCAGTATATAGCTTCACACAGTATCGGCCTATGTTTCTCATAAGCTTGGCCGATTCTGGTTCGGCATATAATTCTCCTTTATCAGTCGAATTATAACAGATGACCAAAGAGGTCAGATAGGGCGTCTTTAACGTTTTTGCGCTTAGGCCAGTTCGGGTGCGGCTGCGAGGACCGTAAAGCAGCCGTGCCTAATTAACGGTGACTGACATGGTCTCTTTTTCAAGCAACGAGCTTAGCTCGCTTGCTATTAAAAAGCCACGATCCCGGACCGGAGTAAGCCAAGCCTGAAACGGCCAAGAAGACGGCAAGCTACCGGCTTTGTTGGCTTAGGGCTTGCCGGGCGCAATACCTCAGAGCAGGTTGATTGGGTCTAGGTCAAAAGTCCAGTCGCCCTTGGGCAGCGCGGTTACAAGACGGACTAGTTCGCCGCGCTGTTTGGCTTTAACGACCATCTGCCAGTTGTAGCGGCCATGCGTCTTCTCGTAGAAGCCGGGGGCGGGCTCGTTTATCTGAAGTTTAAATCCCAGGCTCCTGGCCCGGGTGTGCAGCTTGCCGATAAAAGCCTCGGCAGTGGCGCTGCTCTTGCGGCTGACGCTGATCTTGGCCAGGAAGTAAAAGGGCGGAAAACCATACAGCTTGCGTTCGGCCAGTTCTTGCTCGTAGAGCTTGTGCCAGTCCTGGCTAAGTGCGGCTGCCAGCAGGGGGCTGGCGGGGTTAAAAGTCTGTACGATGACCTCACCACCGATGTGCCCGCGGCCGACCCGTCCGATAGCTTGATGCAACAGTTGGTAACTGCGTTCGGCAGAAGAGAAATCAGGGACGCCCAAGGAAGTATCGGCGTTAATGATGCCCACCAGGCTGAGCTTGGGCAGGTCCAACCCCTTGCCAAGCATCTGCGTGCCCACCAGGATGTCTACCTTGCCGGCACGGACATCATCAAAGTGCTTTATAAGCTGCTCGGCGGCCAGGTTATCGGTGTCGAAGCGTCTTACCAGTGCCTGAGGGAAAAGGTTGTGCAGGGCGTCCACCAGCGCCTTGGTGCCTAAACTGCGGTAAGTAATATCGTCGCTGGCGCAAACAGGGCAGGCGTAGGGCGGCGCAGTGCGGTAGGCGCAGATATGGCAGCGCATCGTATGATCATCGCCATGATAGGTCAGGGGGATGTCGCAGTGCGGGCACAGCGCTTGCCAGCCGCAGGCTTGGCAGAGTATCTGGCGCGCAGTGCCGCGGCGGTTCAGGAACAACAGGGTCTGCTCGCCGCCTGCTAGCCGCTTGCCGATGGCTTCCAGCAGCGGATCCGAAATAGACCGGTGCCTGGCAAACAGCTTTGTATCCTTAAGGTCAATGACAGAGCGCTTGACTGCACCGGTGGGCCGGGCGGTTTTGTCCATGCGCAGGATGGGCGTGCTTGTCTGTGCGGCAACGAAATATTCAACCACTGGAGGTGTAGCGCTGCCGTAAATTATCTGTGCGCCGTGCAGCTTTGCCGCCCTAGCGGCAACCCGCAAGCCGTAGTAGCGGGGGGCAGATTCCTGTTTGTAGGCGGGTTCGTGCATCTCGTCTACGACGATCAGGCCAAGTTGCTTTATGGGCGCGAACAAGGCTGAGCGGGTGCCGATAACAACGAGCGGTTTTTCCGATGATAGAATATCTAGCCAGTTCCTGGTGCGCATCGACTTGGTCAGTCCGGAATGCATAACCACTGCCTTGGCATCTATGTGCGTACGTACCTCAGCTTCAAGCTGGGGTATCAGCGATATCTCCGGCGCCAGCAGCAGGGCAGATTTGCCGGCCTGCAGCGACTGGATAATAAGCTCCAGGTATACCATGGTTTTGCCGCTGCCCGTCTCGCCATGCAAGAGAAAGGTCCGGCTGGCTGAAGTCCGGATAGCACTTACCGCGTCTTGCTGGAGTCTGGTAAGGGCAGGCAAGGGGCGGGCGGCAGCTGCCCGGCCTTCGGGCTTGCTGCGCGGCCTGGTAAGCACGCCTGAGGGTACGAACGCCTGGGCTAGGGCGCCGCTGCTGCCCGGGTAGTAACCGTTTACCCACGCAAACAACTGGCGGGTTTCTTCAGGCAGGGGTATACCGCCCAGGACGGCACTTACGGGTTTGGTAGCAAAGGCAGGCCTGTCTGTCTCTGCCGCGACAAAACCGGGGACCTGCTTTTTGCCGTAGGGGACCTTGACCAATGTGCCAGGGGGCAGGACCTCCTCAGAGGCATACGTAAGAGGCTCCGGTTTTTGGTAGCTTACCTCTGCTACAAAGATATGGTAGTAGCGCATAGAACCCATTTCATAGCTCAAATCTGTTAAGTAAAAGTTGTTTTGGCGAGTGCGATTTGCCGGTTCTCGCGACAAAGCATATCCGTAGATATGGTGCGGAGCAAAACCGGCAAAGCATCGGGGCCCCCAGGGAACTTATTTCCTGGGGTGTAGTTGTGCCGTCAAAACAGTTTTTGGCCGGAGTGGAGATTTGAAATGGACTCATAGTACCTGTAGTATACCTACCGCCCCAGGGTTTGACCTCATAAAACACCTTTGGTATATTGTTTTCTAATCCGAGGCGCGCTATACTAAGCGTTGTCAGATTAACACTAACGGCTTTACCAGCCTGCACATTCCGATCGTAAACCCGCGTCAAAATCCTCGCCGTATGTACAATACGCCGCAGATTTTGTGCTTGGTTTTCATCTCGGACTGCACTAGGCCGGCAAACCCGTCTAAAGGGAGTGATGTGCTAGACGTTTTTATTACTTCACGCGTGCGGCGTAAGATAATCGTTATCTATGCCAAGTACCCAGACTTCAAGACGCATGTCCGGGGTCTTGCCAAGCTTATCAAAGAGGATGCCGGCAATATCCAGCGCGAACTTAAGCGTCTGGAGAAGGTTGGTTTCCTGCTCAGCGAACGTCAGGGCAACACCAAGATTTATCACACCAACAAGCACTTCCCAATCTTCAAAGAACTCCAAAGTATAGTGTTAAAATCACAACGCACCACTCAAAAGAAACCAACGCTCTAAGCCTAAAAGCATTTGGAATGTCTGCCTTTCCAGGGCACTTTACGGGTGTGCACCGCACAACCCGTAGCGCTCGCTCACCCTTACAAGCCAGACATCCCACATGTTTTCCAGCCGCCCCTTGCTTATTTATCCCTGTTAAGGTAGAATAACTCCTATGATTTCAGTCACACGTAAAGACAGTAAAGAGCCGATAGAGAACGTACTGCGCCGTTTTAACCGCAAAGTACAACAGGCAGGTGTCATCGCCGTCGCCAAGACCGGCCAGTACTTCGAAAAGCCGCTCAGCAAGCGCGACCGCCGCATCAAGGCTATCGCCCGCAGCGAACGCAAAGCCGTAAAGGTCAAGAAGCTCAAGCTTGGGATAAAATAAATAGCCCCGAAAAGGGCTTTTTTATTTTAGAGCACTCAGATTGGCGCCAAATCGTCGTTTCCTGCGGCGAGCACTTCACCGTATGTACATACGGCTCGTTTGCTCTCTTCGGAAGAACGGCGATTTTGTATCCATTTGTGAGCACTCTTAGTCGATGAGCAAAGACGCTTTTAAAAATTACTGAACCTCTGTTACACTAGGGGTGAATTATGAGTTTGAAGACAACTATCGACCAAGATCTCAAGGCCGCCATGCTGGGTGGTGATAAAGTGCTGGCTACCACCCTGCGCGGGCTTAAGGCCGCCATCCTTAATGTTGAAGTCGCCGAGGGCAAGCGCGCAGAGGGCCTGCCGGACGACGCTATTATTACCTTGTTCCAAAAGGAAGTTAAGAAGCGCCAGGAAAGTGCCGACCTGTTCGGTCAGGGCGGCAACACCGAGAAGCAGGCTGCCGAGCTGGCCGAAAAAGAAGTCATAACCAAATATCTGCCCGCCCAATTGTCAGAAGATGAGCTTGGCATAATGATTGATGAAGTTATATCTTTGACCGGTGCCTCTGGCATGCAATCGATGGGCCAGGTCATCGGTGCTGTCAAAGCCAAGGCTGGTCCGGCTGGTGACGGCGCCGTCATCGCCCGCCTGGTCAAGGGAAAGCTTAGTCAGTAATGCTCACTTCTCACTTCTCACTTCTCACTTCTAAAATCTTGAAAAGGAACTTTTCATGATTTTGTTCATGGGCGTTGCCGGCAGCGGCAAGAGCCTGCAAGGCAAGCTGCTGGCGGACCGCCTGGCATTGCCATGGCTGTCTACCGGCGAATTCCTGCGTATGATGATTGCGGGCCAGCGCCGCAAGGAGATGCTGGAGGGTAAGCTGCTGGCTGATAATGAGATAATCGGCCTGGTACAGAAAATCTTTAACGTCGTCGGCGTGCAGGAAGAGTTTATACTGGATGGTTTTCCGCGCACCACTGCCCAGGCCGATTGGCTGCTGGGCCAGGCCAAGCACGGCCAGCTTGGTATTACGGCGGTCGTGCATCTTAAAGCAAGCGAGGCGGCAGTCCTAAAGCGCTTGCTCAGCCGCGGCCGCCAGGACGATACCAACAAAGCTATAAAAGAGCGCTTTGAGGAGTACGAAGCAGCTATCAAGCCTATCATCGGCCAGTTTATGGTGGCGGGCGTGCCTATACTTGATATTGATGCCGAGCGCGAGCCCGCTGTCATTCACCAGGAAATAGTCAGCAGGCTGGAGGCTATCACCAATGTTCACGCAGATTAAGACCGCGCAGGAAATCGAAGCCATGCGCACTTCGGGCGCCATGCTGGCCGCCATTCTTGAGCTGGTAGAAAGCAGTGCCCGGGCCGGTATGACCACCAAGGACCTGGCAGTTATCGCTGCCGATGAACTAAAGCGTCTGGGCGGCAAGCCGTCGTTTTTGGGCTACGCCGGGGCAACGCCGTTTCCGGATGTTATCTGTATATCGCTTAACGACGAAGTAGTACACGGCATCCCCAGCGCCAATCAAAGCCTGCGCGCCGGCGACCTGGTGAGCATTGATTTCGGCGTGACATATGACGGTATGGTGACCGATGCCGCCCGCAGTTTTATTCTTGGTAATGAAGCCAAGGCACAGGTCAAAAAGCTGGTGCGCGACACCGAGGCTGCCATGTACGCCGGTATCGAGGCTCTGCACGATGGTGTACGGGTTGGTGATATCGCCAGCGCGGTCCAAAAAGTGCTGGTTAAGGGCGGTTACGGCATTGTGCGCGATTTAGTCGGCCATGGCGTTGGCCACCAGCTGCACGAGGAACCCGATATACCTAATTACGGCTTTGCCGGTTCCGGCCCGGTCCTGAAGGCCGGTATGACCATAGCCATTGAACCGATGGCAACGCTAGGCACCCATGCCGTAACCGTAGACGATGATCACTGGACCATTCGCACCGCCGATGGTTCGCTGGCTGCCCACTTCGAAAACACCATCCTCATCACCGGCAGGGGATTTGAGATTCTTACGCAAAAGTAGCCCGGCTATTACCTAAGCAACTGCCGGCGCAGATGTTTCAGTTGTCATCGGTAACCTCTAGCGCTATACTGCAGATTATGACGAACTCGGTCCTCCCGCACTTTGTCGGTATTGATGTTGGCACCCATACGATACGCTGTGTCGTAGGCGTATTTGATGATGAAAGTGCCAACCTGCCGTCTATCATTGGCTATGGCTCTGCCCCCAATCCTGGTATGCGCAAAGGGGTTGTATCGCATATTGATGACGTTGCTGAGGCAATTGCCCGGGCGGTATCAGAAGCCGAACGCCTGGCGGGTGTGCGTATTACCACCGCCACGGTCAATATCAACGGTGCTCATGTGGCAGGCGTTGATTCGCGCGGTGTGGTTGCTATCAGTACCGCCAACCGCGAGATTAGCGCCGAGGATAAGCAGCGCGTAGAAGAAGCGGCCACTATCATCCAGATGCCGGCCAACCGTGTGATAGTACAGATCTTTGCCAAGAATTACCGCCTGGACGGGCACGAGAGCATCAAGGACCCCGTGGGCATGCACGGCGTGCGCCTAGAGGTAGACACGCATATTGTTACTGTCTCGACGCCTGCTATCAAAAGCCTGGATGCTGCCCTGGACAAAGCCGGCGTCTTGCCGGTGCACCATACTAGTTCCGGCCTGGCTGCAGCCGAGGCCGTGCTGACGCGCCAACAGAAAGAATCAGGCACAGTACTTGTAGATATCGGCGCCGGCACCACCAACCTGGCGGTGTTCGAGGACGGTGAAGTGCAGCATGTGGCAGTCATACCTATCGGCGGCATCCATTTTACTAATGACCTGGCTATCGGCCTCAAAACCGATCTGGACATAGCCGAGGCTGCCAAGCTGCAAGCCGGCAGCTTAAATGACGACAACAAGCGCCTGCTGAATGCCAAGGTACATTTTGAAGGCAAGGATCACTTCTTTAGCAACGCGGATATACACATGGTCCTGGAGGCGCGGGCAGAGGAATTGTTTGAACTGGTAGACAAGGAGCTAAAGAAGATACACAAGTCCGGCAAACTGCCCGGCGGCGTTGTTCTGGTGGGAGGCACGTCCAAGCTGCCGGGACTAGCCGGATTCGCCCGCGAGGCGCTGCAGTTACCAGCCCGCACCGGCGAGCTCCAGCCCATCGGCGGCCTGGCCGACAAAATCGCCGGGCCGGCTTACGCTACAGCTATCGGCCTGATGACGCTTGATATGCTGCTTGGACAAGAACCTGACTCAGGCCGTTCAGGGGTGAATATGCTCGGCGGCCTTAAATCAACCGCACAAAATGTATTCAAACGCTTCGGCCGCTAAGCCGGAACCAGCCCGGTTACATTTTTTATATCGGTAATTGCGCGCTGAATACCGATTCGGTATACTAACTTCAAGCAAAGAGGAGTATACGACCAATGCCGCAAGTAATGCCCACCATTGAGACATTCGCCAAGATAATCGTTGTTGGTGTTGGAGGCGCCGGCGGTGCAGCCATCAACCGCATGATTGATTCGGGCGTGCATGGTGTTGATTTTATTACTATTAACACCGATGCGCAGGCCCTGCATCATTCGTTAGCTCCAACCAAGATACATATCGGCAAGGATGAGACCAGGGGTCTCGGTGCCGGTGCCGACCCTAGCATCGGCCATCAGGCAGCCGAAGAATCACGCGACGAGATCGCCAAGGCGCTGGAAGGTGCCGATATGATCTTTGTGACCCTTGGCGCGGGCGGCGGTACGGGCTCCGGGGCTGGTCCCATTGTGGCCGAAATGGCCAAGAGTACCGGTGCATTGGTTGTAGGCTTCGCTACCAAACCGTTTGCCTTCGAGGGCGTTAAGCGCCGCCGTAATTCAGAGGTTGCTATCGAAGGGTTACGCCGCTACGTTGATACGCTTATCACTATTCCTAATGACCGCCTGCTGCAAACAATTGACCGCCATACGCCGCTTCTTGATGCTTTTAAAGTCGCCGATGACGTGCTGCGCCAGGGTGTGCAGGGTATATCTGACCTTATTACCGTCAATGGCCTTATCAATCTGGACTTTGCCGATGTCAAAGCCGTCATGAGCTCGGCCGGCTCGGCCCTGATGGGAATTGGCCGCGCAAGTGGCGAGAACCGTGCCGTTGAAGCCGCCCAGCAGGCCATCGAGTCGCCGCTTTTAGAAGTATCTATAGATGGTGCCCGCGGTATTCTGTTCAACGTTATAGGCGGCAACGACATGACCATGCATGAGATTAATGCCGCCGCCGAGACAATTACGGCCGCTGCAGATCCCGATGCTAATATCATATTTGGTGCAACTATCGATCCCGACCTGCAGGGTGAAGTCATCATTACCGTCGTAGCGACCGGTTTTGATGCTGCCTACTTCGCTAACCGTGCCGCCGAAACCCCGCCTGCCGTCCAGGCCGAGACCGAGGCTACCGTGGCCACTACCAATGAAACCACCATGAACGATATCAACATGGACCTCAGCCGTGACGAGGCCAAAGATGCGGCCGAAGAGTTCAATAATGACGAACCCGCCAAGCCCTTCTGGCACAAAGAGGACGAGAGTGATACCGGCAAGGACAAAGACAAGGACAAAGAGGCAGAGGCTGGCAAGGCAGATGAAGCTGCCGAAGGATTCTTTGGCAATATGCATAAAGAGGATGAAGACCTGGAAAAGCCATCCTTCCTGCGCCGCCTTTCACGTCGCAAGAGTGATAAAAAAGACGACGAAAAAGCCGGAGATACAGATAAAAAAGCCGGGCAATAACTATCCACAGGCGTAAGCAAAATAACAGAGTTAAAATAGCTTAAAAAAGTAAGCACAATTACACAACAGAAAAGTCTACTGCCGGGCTTGCAAAACGCTATAGGTGGGGCTATGCTTAAGTACATATACGCTACATCTAGTACATAGGGTTTGTAGCGGTTGGACATTCATAAAATTCGCATTATTTGGTGACCCCAGATATTGTTAAAAAGAAATGAGGTGAAAATGAGATGCAATCAATGCTCATTGGCCGACACCAAGGTGATCGAGTCGAGAGACGTTGCAGAAGGCAAGGCAATCCGCCGCCGGCGCGAGTGCACGGCCTGCCAGCACCGCTTTACCACCTACGAACGCTTGGAACGGCCCCAGCTCATCGTCATTAAAAACGATGGCGCGCAGGAGCTATTCTCTCGGGAAAAGCTGCTATCAGGGCTGTATAGGGCCTGTGAAAAAACAACCGTCAGTAGTGTGCAGCTGGAACAAGTCGTAGGCCGTATAGAAGACAAGCTATACGAGTGCGGCGATACCGAGATTGCCAGCAGTAAAATCGGCAACCTGGTCATGGACGAACTTGCCGGCGTAAACGAAGTAGCCTACGTGCGCTTCGCCAGCGTCTACCGGCGCTTCAAAGACATCGCCGGCTTTGAAAAAGAATTGTCGGTGGTCAAGAACCTGCGTGAACCCGCTAAATCATAAGATTTGACGGTTCTCCCCGTTATTTATGAGTGCATAGTTTTGCAGGCAGGCACTCCGCATCCCCGGAAAAATGAATATCATTTTCTCTGCCCGGATGCTACGCTAATAAATACCGGGGAGAGCTGTTCCGCCAACTTCTTTTAGACCGTAGCTTACGAGAGACAAGCACGGCCGCTTGCGAGATGAGAGCAAGGGAAGCGGGGGAACTCTGGAATAAAAACAATAACAAGAGTTAAAAGTAGGAAGTCCATAAAGTCCGTAAAGTATTCGATTTTTAATATTTCAACTTTAAAAACTTTACAAACTTTTAACCAAAGAAAGTGAGGGTAGCAATATGGCACAAACAACAGGATTAGGCGTAAAGAGATTCTTTACTAAACCAAAGACCAAAGGTTATGACGTAGTCAAATGGGTCAAACGCGACTCGGTCATCAACAACCCGGCAACCGGCACGCCGGTCTTCGAACAATTAGGCGTAGAGTTCCCGGAGAGCTGGTCGCTTAACGCCATTAACATCGTGGCGCAGAAATATTTTGCCGGCACGCCGGGTACTCGTGACCGCGAGTCATCGCTCCGGCATCTTATCAACCGCGTGGCCGATACTATCACCCGCCAAGGCAGCCAAGAGGGCTATTTCGAGACCGAGACCGAGGCAGAGGATTTCCGCGAAGAGCTTAAGGCTATCCTGGCCACCCAGCGCGCTGCCTTCAACAGCCCGGTCTGGTTCAATATCGGTGTCAGCAGCCGCGCCCAGCAGGCCAGCGCCTGTTTCATCCTGGCCGTCGAAGACACCATGCCCGCTATCCTGAACTGGTACCGTGAAGAAGGCATGATTTTCAAGGGCGGCTCCGGTTCGGGCCTGAACATCAGCGCCATCCGTTCATCTTACGAGCGTTTGGGCAAGAGCGCCGGCACGGCCAGCGGCCCGCTCAGTTTCATGCGCGGTGCCGACGCGTCAGCAGGAGCTATCAAGTCCGGCGGCAAGACCCGCCGTGCTGCCAAGATGGTTATCCTTAACGTAGATCACCCGGACGTCGAGGAATTCATCTGGTGTAAGGCCATCGAAGAGCGCAAGGCGCGCGTACTTAAGGAGAACGGCTTTGATATGGATCTGGACGGACGCGACAGCTTTTCTATCCAGTACCAGAACGCCAACAACTCCGTGCGCGTAACCGATGACTTCATGCAGGCCGTCATAGAAGACCGCGAATGGGACCTGCGCGCCGTTACTACCGGCAAGCCGATAAAGACCGTACGCGCCAAGGATCTGTTCCGCCAGATCGCCGAAGCCGCCTGGGAGTGCGCCGACCCAGGCATGCAGTTTGATACGACGATTAACAAGTGGCACACCACGCCGGTGGCCGGCCGCATCAACGGCTCCAACCCGTGCTCGGAGTACATGCACATCGACAACTCGGCCTGCAACCTGGCCAGCATCAACCTGCTCAAGTTCTTATCGGAAGACGGCGTTTTTGACATCGAGGCCTTCAAGCACACCGTAGAAGTAGTACTAACCGCCCAGGAGATCCTGGTTGGCTACTCCGAGTACCCAACCGAGAAGATCGCTAAAAACACCCGCGCCTTCCGGCAATTAGGCTTAGGCTATGCCAACCTTGGCGCACTGCTAATGGCCCAGGGCCTGCCGTACGATTCGCCGGAGGGCCGCGCCCAAGCCGCTGCCATCACCGCCCTTATGACCGGTCACGCCTACGCAACAAGCGCTAAGCTGGCCCGCCAGGTCGGTCCGTTCGCTGGCTTTCACAAAGACCGCGACGGCATGTTGAACGTGCTCAAGATGCACCGTGCCGCCGTTAGTAACATCGACGCCGGGCTGGTAGCCGAAGAGCTGCTGTCTGCGGCTGCGACTGCCTGGGACGAGGCTGTTGAACTGGGTGAGCTGTACGGCGTACGCAATGCCCAGGCATCCGTCCTGGCCCCAACCGGTACCATCGGCTTCATGATGGATTGCGATACCACCGGTATCGAGCCGGACCTGGGCTTGGTTAAGTTCAAGAAACTGGTAGGCGGCGGTACGATGACCATCGTCAATCAAACTATCCCCCGCGCCCTTAGTACCCTTGGCTATACCAGGCAGCAGTCTGAGGACATCATTGCCCATATCGACACCGAAAAGACCCTGACCGGTGCACCGCACCTGAAGCAAGAACACCGGGCTGTCTTTGCCTGCTCGATGGGTGACAACGCTATCCACTACTCGGGTCACGTGCGTATGATGGGTGCCGTCCAGCCATTCCTGTCTGGCGCTATCTCAAAGACCGTCAATATGCCCGAGGATGTTACGGTTGAAGACGTCGAGCAGCTGCATATCGATTCATGGCAGCTTGGACTCAAGGCTGTGGCTATCTACCGCGACAACTGCAAGGTTGGCCAGCCCTTAAGCATGCTCAAAAAAGGCGGCGACCACAAGAACGAGGTCGTACCTGCCGAGACAGCCGAGTCAATCAACGCTCGTGTAATCGTAAAAGGTGCTGTGCACCGCGACTTGCCCAAGGTCCGCAACTCCAAGACGTTCAGCTTCACCGTAGCCGGTACGCATGGTTATGTTACCGTCGGCGAATACGAAGATGGTGTTCCGGGCGAGATCTTCGTAAATATCGCCAAGCAAGGTTCGACCCTGCGCGGCATCATGGACGCCTTCGCTATCAGCATGAGCCACGGTCTGCAGTACGGCGTGCCGCTGAAAAGCTACGTGAAGTCATTCACCAGCACATCATTCGCGCCGTCAGGTATCACTGATGACCCAGAGATCCGCACAGCATCATCATTAGTAGACTACCTGGCTCGCCGTTTAGCTCTGAGCTACCTAAACTTCGATGACCGTCTGGAGCTTGGCCTGGCCAGCATCGACGACATGCCAACTACGCAGACCAGCTTGCTTGGTGCGGAAGCGCAGATAGCCCCAGAGGCTCCAGCTGTGCCAGTTGCCGGGGCGGAGGTACTGGTTTCTAAGGAGTCCCTGATTCTTCAAGCTCCGTCTGCCGCAGCCAAGTCTGGCGCGGCCGATCCAGCCGCACCGATGTGTTACAACTGCGGTAACCAGACGCAGAAGGCAGGGAGTTGCTATGTATGTACTTCTTGCGGCTCCACCACGGGGTGCTCATAGGACCTTAAAAAGTCCAAAGTTTAAGAGCCCTGATAGGGCTCTTTTTCTTCTTGGAACCAAGAAGCAAGTTGTTCCATTTTTGGGTCGCCTAAAGTATGGATTTGCTTCTTTATCTGAAGAAGTTACAATAATGCTTATGAAAGTTATTGTTTTATACCGGCCTAATTCCGAGCACTCCCGTCAAGTAGAAGAGTATGTGGCTGATTTTGAGCGCTTCCACCCCGGCGAGGCTATCGAGACGCTTAATGTAGATAGCATAGATGGTTCACATCAGGCCGAGCTATATGGGGTTATGGAGTATCCGGCAATTGTCGCTAAGGCCGATGACGGCTCTATGCAACAGAAGTGGCAGGGCCTCGACAAGCTGCCGCTTATGAACGATTTGGCGTACTATGCCCAGCAATGAAATGTACGAAGTATTGCATTAGTACGTACTTTAGCAGTATTATTGCAGTATGGAACAGACACCAATTACACTCAAGATAGACAGTACCGTCAAGAAAGACGCCCAAAAGCTTGCCAAAAGCCTGGGGTTAAGCCTCAGCGCCATCGTAGAAAACAAGCTGCGCGAAGTCATTCGGGAACGCCGAGTGGTGTTTGAAGAACCGCTGGATATGAGCCCAAAAGCAACCCGGCGTTTTAGGAAATTGGAAGAGGATGTAAAAGCCGGGCGCAATATTAGCGGTTCGTTTAATAGTTTTGAAGAACTAGAAGAACGTCTGAACAGCCTTGGTCATGCGGATTGAAACACATAAAAGTTACACAAAAATGTGGGTCAAGCTGGCTGTCCAGCAACAGAAGAGAGCCATTGATGCAATCAATATGTTTACGACAGGGAATCACACACCGGCATTGAGGCTGCACCAGCTGAAAGGCGAATACTACCCACAATATTCAATTAGTGCGGGCGGAGATCTGAGAATTCACTTTGTTATGCAGGACAAAGACAAGATGGTGCTGTTAGAAATTGGTACGCATAGCCAACTGTACGGGTAAGTTGTTGTATCTTTAATCTGTTAGCGCTACAATGAGGCTAATCCGTTCGCTGCAGAGCGAAAAGCGGCTATCAACCGCGAGGAGTGGGAAGAAATCATCCGAGACTAGACCCCGCCGGCCGAGACACCGTAACCGTCGTAACCAAAAGAGCCATTCCTCCCGGAAGTCAGATGGTACCTCCCGCATAAGGGATCTGACGATCAGAAGAAGTGGCTTTTATTTATTCTTAAGAAAGGAATTAGTATGGACAGGCATCCTGATTTAGACGGAGTGCAAGGCGCTGACGAGAAGCGGACCGAGCCGTATTTGCACATGGTGAAGGGAGCATCGCAGTCAGCAACGCAGCAATCCTCCAAAAGCGGCAGCAGCGCCACCAGCTCTGCCGGCGGACAGGCAGACGCAATCAGGTTGCCTGTGAAGTTCAAGGCAAACAGCCGGCGGCGGGCTATCGAGTACGAGAAAGACCTGGTTAAATACTGGAAAGACCACAAGACTTTTGAAAAGTCGGTAGAAGCACGTCCCAATTCCAACAGCTATGTCTTCTATGATGGTCCGCCATTCATCTCTGGCAATCCGCATCATGGCACCTTGCTGAGCTCCATCGTCAAAGACGCCGTGCCGCGTTATCAGACCATGAAGGGCAAGCGCGTCGAGCGCGTGTGGGGTTGGGACTGTCACGGCCTGCCTGCCGAGCGTTTTACCGAGCAGAAGCTGGGCATCCATTCACGCCAAGAGGTCATAGAGTACGGTATCGAGAATTACATCAACGCCACGCGGGCCAATATGGTACAGACAAGCTCGGAGTGGGAAGACGTGGTGGACCGTATCGGCCGCTGGGTAGACTTTAAGGGTGCTTACAAGACGATGGACAAGGACTACATGGAATCCATCTGGTGGGCTTTTAAAACTTTGTATGAAAAGGGCAAGATCTACGAGGGCGAAAAGGTGCTCATGTACTGTACGCTCGACGGCACGCCGCTATCCAAAGCCGAGGTCACTATGGACGCTGGCAGTTACCAGGATGTCACCGACCCAAGCGTGTTTGTAAAATTCAGGCTTAAGGGCGAAGATACAACGCTGCTGGCCTGGACCACTACCCCTTGGACTTTGCCGGGCAACACCGCCGTCGCCGTAAACCAGGATCTAACCTATGCCGAGGTTGAAGTAGACGGCGACAAACTCGTCCTGGCCGAAGACCTGGTGGCCAAAGTCCTGACCGATGAGAAGCATCAACCGCTTGAATACAAAGTACTGCGCAAACTAAAGGGCAAAGAGCTGGTGGGCAAGTCATACGAGCCGCTGTTTGCAGACCGCGGCGGCAATGCGCATCGTATATGGCACGCCAGTTACGTTAGTGCAGAAGACGGCTCAGGCGTGGTGCATCTGGCACCTGCATATGGCGAAGACGACTTTGAGTATGCCAAACAACAGGACATACCTGTCGTGCATGTCATAGACCAAAACGGCTACTACACAGAAGGCCCCTGGAAAAATAAAAATATCTGGGAAATTAACAAGCAAATCGCTAAAGATATGCAGGGTGTGCACAGCGCTACAGCCCTGGATGCAGCGATACACCGGGAGTCTCAGCAGGCTGGTGTCCCTGGCGCCGGGCAGGCTGGGCCGTGGCGTGGTGCTGTGTGGAAAATCCATTACTACCGCCACAGTTACCCGCATTGCCACCGCTGCGGCACGCGCCTGATGTACCGCGCCCACCCCAGCTGGTTTATGGATATCGACGGCCAGCGCACCAAAATGCTCGAAAAGAACGGCCCTATCAACTGGTTTCCTGGTCACGTCAAGAACGGCCGTTTTGCCAAGACAGTAGAGACCGCACCGGATTGGAACATCTCGCGTGACCGTTTTTGGGCCACCGCTATGCCGGTCTGGAAGGCAACGGATAAAAACGGCCAGGAGCTTACAAAAGTTGTGGGGTCTTATGCAGAACTCAAGGAGTTATCGGGGCAAGAACTGGATGATTATCACCGCCCGTGGGTTGATGACATTACCTTCACGATAGATGACGTGCGGTATAAACGCATCGATAAAGTTATGGATAGCTGGTTCGAGGCCGGCTCGATGCCCTTCGCCCAGTTCCATTATCCGTTCGAGAACAAAGATAAGTTTGAAGCCAATTTTCCGGGCGATTTTATCGTGGAATACATCGGCCAGGTGCGCGCCTGGTTTTACTACATGCACGCCATGAGCGTAGCCTTGTTTGGCGAAAACTCATTCAAAAACGTCATTGTCACCGGCAACGTTGCGGGCAACGATGGCCGCAAGATGAGCAAAAGTTACGGCAACTACACCGATCCAAACGAATTAATGGATAAATTCAGCGCCGATTCCTTGCGTTTCCTGCTGCTTAGCAGCCCGCTGCTTAACGGCGAGGATTTTGCCCTGCAAGACAAAGAGGTGGGTGATGTCGCCCGCAAACTTACCATGATCTGGAACATGTATGATTTTTTCACCATGTACGCCGAGGTAGACAATTTCGTATGGAACGGCGACCTTAGCGATCCGGCAGAGGCCCTGGAGAATCCGCTGGATAAGTGGATTGTCAGCCGCATGCACCAGCTTACCAAAGAAGTAGAAAGCCATATGGACGCCTATGACATTCCTAACGCCACCAAGCCTATCCTGCCGTTCATCGAAGACGCCAGCAACTGGTATGTGCGAAGAAGCCGCCGCCGTTTCTGGAAGAGCGGGGACGATGCCGATAAAGGCCAGGCCTACCGTACGCTGCACTATGTCCTGGTGCAGCTAAGCATGACCATTGCGCCATTCACGCCGTTTTTAGCCGAGGAACTGTACCGCAAGCTTACCGGCGGCGAAAGCGTGCATCTGCTAGACTGGCCAGAGGCGGGACATATCAACCAGCTGCTGTTGGATGAGATGGCAGCAGCCCGTGACTATATAAACCAGGGCTTGTCGCAAAGGGCCGCTGCCGGTCTCAAGGTACGCCAACCGCTGGCGTCTGTTACCGTGCCCGAGCTGCCAGAACACTATGCCGAAATCATCCAAGAAGAACTAAATGTCAAGGCAGTACGGTGGGGCGCCATAGGCGAAGTCAGCTTAGACCTAGAGGTTACGCCGGAGCTCAAGAGGGAAGGTCTCATGCGCGAGGTAGTACGTAACGTACAGAACGCCCGCAAGGCTGCCGGCCTAAACATAGACGACCGCATCAGCCTCTCGTTAAGCTCAGAGGCCCCAGAATTAACCCGGGCCATAAAAGAGCACCAGCACACTATCCTGGCCGAAACGCTTGCCACAGGTCTTACAGACGGCCCAGGCAGCCTAAAGCACGCTTCCGAGGTATCAGTAGAGGGTAATAAATTACTCATACGGCTAGAGAGGGCCTAGCGACAGGGGTTAGGGGGGGTAGGTTAGAGAACGTAAGAAGACGTTCTCTGCACCGTCTTGTTCTTACCCCATGCCTTACCAACTCTTTACAAGGGTTGGCTAATCTGTTAAACTTGTTTGGTAATCCGAAAAATTATGAGCAAAAAAGCAATTATTACTACCGGTGGCCACCAGTATGTCGTCTCAGAAGGCGACACGCTTGAAGTTGAGCTGCTAAAGCAGGAAAAATCAATCATATTCGAGCCTCTGCTAGTCATTGACGGCGATAAAGTAACGGTGGGAACTCCTGCCGTATCGGGTGCCAAGGTTACTGCCGATGTCGTAGCCCAGGTTAGGGGCGCCAAAGTCACCGCTATCCGCTACAAGGCCAAGAAACGAGTTAAGAAAGTCCGCGGCCACAAGCAGTACCTGACCCAGATAACCATCAAGAAAATAGGGTAGAGGGTTCAGGGTAAAGGGTGGAGGAGGCTCCATTCATGTCACTCAATTCTTACCAGGATCTCAAAGTATGGCAAGCGTCACGTCTCCTCGTCGGAGACGTTTATAATTTATGCTCCAAACTTCCTAAAGAAGAGATTTACGGCCTGTCTCATCAGATGAAACGGGCAGCGGTGTCTCTACCATCAAACATCGCTGAAGGCTATAGACGTAATAATCGTAAAGTGTACGTCCAATTTATGGGCATAGCGTTAGGCTCTGCTGCCGAACTTGAAACACAACTGATTCTTGCGAACGACATCTATAAACTTCAAACAAGTGCGGAACTCAAGAAGATTGAAGAAGTGCAGAAGATGCTAAGCACCATGAGAACCAAACTCTCCCCTCAGCCCTAAGCCCTATATCCTAAATCAATTTCTGTGGAAAACTATCTTAACGAAAATACACCATTGTTGGTATAACAGCAGTTATTGTTTTGGGCTTAAACATAAACATTTTATAAAAAATTTCATAATATTGATAAAATTCTTACAAAAAGCATGTGAGCCGAATCACATTAAAAATACAGAATAAGCACTGGTTTAATCTGTTAAAAAACATACAATTTAAAAGCCAGTGCAGATATTTACAGATAAATATTACGAATGAGTACAAATATATTATTTATTTGCATTGTGATTACAACAACAAGATAGATAAAAAATGCAGCAACAAAAGCCTGTGGATAGCTGCATACTAAATTTAACTTTCCGGTATTGAGGTAATAAGGGGTTAGCGGCATACTATGTATAGCCTAACCAAAAACAAACAGGCAAAAACCAAAAAAACAAATCAAAATGTTCCGTAGAAACACCTACCGGTTGCGAACCGTTACTTACACCCTTGTTATGGTGTTTACTCTTGTCGCTATCTGTTCAGCTGTGTTTGCCGGCCTATACGCGCGTACGGTTAGCGCTGCGCCCAGCACGTACCTCAACTTCCAGGCCAGGTTAAAAAACGGTTCCGGCGGCGTGGTACCAGATGGTAATTACAACATCGAGTTCAAGATCTACGACGCCGCAAGCGGCGGCTCGGTTCTGTGGACCGAGACGCGCACCGGCGGCAACCGCGTGCGTGTGGCCAACGGCTACCTCACAGTAAACCTGGGCTCAGTTACCGCCTTCCCAAGTACCATCGACTGGAGCGAGCAGAGGTGGATTACCATGAACATCGGCGGCACGGGCAGTCCAAGCTGGGACGGCGAGATGACTAACGCCGGTACCCGCATGATACTTACCGCCGTACCGTACGCCTTCAAGGCCGACAAGGCCAACACCGCGCTCAATGTCGCCAGCGATGCCACCAACACCGCCAGCACTAACTCAAGCGGCGTTAGTATCCAATCCGGCAATGCTACCGGAACTACCAGCAACTCGGGCAACATTAGCATCGATGCCGGTACGGCCACGGGCACGGCTGGCACTATCAGCCTTGGCGCCGCTAATGCCAGCCAGCTGCTCCTGGGCCGTGCGGGGCTAAACGTAGCGGTGCAGGGCGGTTTGAACGTAGCCCAAAACCTTGCGGTTGATACCAGCACGCTGTACGTGGATGCCGCCAATAACGCTGTTGGTATCGGCACAAACGCACCGACAGCTGGCTTCCAGCTGACTGTGGGCAGTAATGCAGGCAGCTCCTTCATCAACATGCAGCATCAAGCGGGCGGAGCCTCTGCCATTTATTTTGATAATGCCATGGGCGGCTTCCAGATTTCCCATGATTCCAACGCTTCCACGCTAGAACTCCTCGGCAGCGGTTCAGCAATCACCATAAGTGGCGGCGGCGTAAGCTTGACCAGTCCCGCCGGCCACATAACGGTTGGCACCTCTGACACCACCGGTACGATGCTGGTGCTGGATACCAAGACCGATGCGGGCGACCCGTCTGGTACTGACGGTGCCATGTACTACAACAGTGATATGGACCGCTTCCGCTGTTACGAAAATGGCGCGTGGATCAACTGTCTCAACTCAGGTAACTTCTTGCGGCAGGCACCTACTGCGACTGCCGATAACACTATTACCACTTCTACCAACGGCGTCACGGCACTAACGGTTAATGGTACTAGCGGTACGGCCGCTACGGCTCTGGATGTGGTACAGGCAGGTGCCGCGACAGGCCTGCAGGTTACCAGCAGCAATACCGGTACTGCCCAAGCTATCGGCCTTACCAATGCCTCAGGTACGCAAGCGGCGGGCATGTCTATCAACCGCACTACCGCTGGCGGTACCACCACCAGCCTGCTGTCGCTCAGCCAGACGGCCGGTACCGCCACCAACGGCATCCTGTTTAGCGGTACCATCGGCACCGATATAACCACCGATGCCGGCCGCAGCATGAATATCGTAACCGGCACTACTGGTACCCTTACGCTAGATTCCGGTAACACGGGCAACGTAAACCTGGGTACTAACGCCAATGCCAAAACCATTAACATCGGTACCGGCGCGGCGGTAGCCAACACTATCAACATGGGCGGTACGGGCGGTAATACCATAAACATCGGCAACACC
The DNA here is from genome assembly GCA_049292975.1 of Saccharimonadales bacterium (SeqCode). GTDB lineage: Bacteria > Patescibacteriota > Saccharimonadia > Saccharimonadales > JACDBH01 > JBGSWE01. The sequence continues at coordinate 36,420 of JBATRZ010000037.1, forward strand.
CAGACGGCAGGCGCTATTAACCTGGGCGCCGCCATGACTACTGGTACTATTACCATCGGTGGCACCGGCTTACAGACCGGCACTATCGGCATCGGTACCGGTACTGGTGCCCAGGCTATTAACTTAGGTTCGGGTACCGGTATTAAGACAATTGCAATCGGCGGCACGGGCGGTAATACCATCGGTATCGGCAACACCCAGACGGCAGGCGCTATCAACATGGGCGCCGCCATGACTACCGGCACTATATCCATCGGTGGTACTGGCGCGCAGACGGGAACCATAACCATAGGTAACGGTACCGGCGCGCAGATTATCAACCTGGGCACCGGCAGCTCGGGCATTAAGACCGTAAACCTAGGTACCGGTACCGCCGCCAATGTCATATCCATCGGTACCGGCCAGAACGCCGGCTCCATTGCGCTGGGTACGGCCATGACCACTGGTACCATATCTATCGGCGGCACCGGCGCGCAGACGGGGACGATAAGCCTGGGTACGGGCACCGGCGCCCAGGCCATCAACCTAGGTACCGGCGGTACCGGCGCCAAGACGGTGGTGCTGGGCTCGACGGCTTCTACCGGCTCTACCACCGTACAATCTGGTAGTGGCAACGTATTCATCCAGGCCGCTGGTGCTGGCACCGGCAACATCCAGATTGGTACCGGCGGCGCTGGTACCAACACTCCTGACCTGCTAGTATTGGATGCCAAGAACAACACGGGTGACCCAACTGGTGTAGAAGGCGCCATGTACTATAGCCAGGATCTCAACAAGTTCCGGTGTTACCAGGGCACAGCCTGGACCGACTGTGTCGGTACGGGCGGTGTGGGCGACTTTGAGGCCACTTATAGTGCAGATGGTGACAAGACCTTGTCTGTCGGCACGGCCACCGGCTTCAGCGTAGACTTGACCAGCACCGGCAACTTCGTCGTTGAAGATAATGGTGTAACATTTGCATCATTTAGTGCCAGCGGCGGCATCAGTTTTGCCCCGCAGGGCACCGAGGATGTAGCCATCACGACAGATAGCGACAGCACCTTCCGCCTGACAGGCTTTACCCAAAGCAACGGTATTATCTACACCGATGCCACCGGTAACTTCCAGCAGACCAACACGGGCGGCGCGGGCACACTGTGTCTTATCTCTACCGCCGGCGGTGCGCCAACCTTCGGCAGCTGTAGCGGCTCGACCTCAACTGCCTGGTCTTCTATTACTGCGCCGTCTGCCAACACTTCCATAAACATGAACAACTTCACCACCGACTTCACCTGGGGCAACGGCAACTGGACCAACAACCTCAACGGTACCGGCGACTTTATTATCCAGGATGCCGGCACCAATGCCTTTGTCGTTACCGACACGGGTGCCCTTAACCTTGGTAAGTCAGATGCCGGCATCAACGTAACCATTGGTGATGGCTCTGCTTCAGGCACGCCGAACCTGCTGGTGCTTGACGCTAAGAACACGGCTCCCGATCCGGGCGGTACTGAGGGAGCGATGTACTACAATGACAGTACAAATAAATTCCGGTGCTACCAAAACACCGCCTGGATAGATTGTTCGTATCGCACTTTGATAACATTGACCGCCGACGATGTAAACAACAATGCAACAGCCAACACTTACGAAGACGTGATTGGTTTAACATGGTCTGTGGCAGCAAATACCAACTATCGTTTCCAGTGTTATATAACATACGATGCTGCAGCTAAGACTACGGGCTCGAGGTGGTCGGTAAACGGTCCGGCATCACCTACCAGACTTTCCTATCTCACCAGTATCGTCACCAGTCTTACGCAGGGTACGGGTGCGGTTACATCCATAACTGCCAGTGGTTATAACAACGGAACCGTTCTAACGGCTACTCCTGCCACCACTAATAACTTCGTTAAGCTTGAAGGCGCGTTCTTGAACGGTGCAAATGCGGGTACGTTTGCCATCAGGTTTGCATCCGAAATCGCTAACTCCGCCATTACCGCCAAGGCAGGCAGCACTTGTGAGGTTTGGTAGCATCACACCCTAACGAGTATAGATAGGGTATCGTTGATGCTTGATTCGTTTAAGCCGGTGCCGTTAAATAATATCCACGTAGTGTCTGTTTCGACCAGGTAGTTATCTACTCCCGTCCCGTTGTCATATATATAACCTTTCCCAATATCCGTATCAAATTCTTTGATGATACGGAATGGCAGCACTTTGCTGGTGTCAGGCTTTTTTTGCTGAGTAATCGTTAGTTCTTGCCCCGAGTCATTCTTGAGCGTATAAGTCGCAAACCCCTGAGATGTATTTATAGATTCTTCTAGGACTTTAATATTTGCCGGCAAAGATGCGGATGTGGGGTAGTACAGAGGAATATCGGCGCTTATAGGCGGCAAGGTATCGCTTGTCTCTGCACCATCTTTCCTTATAAATATGAAATACGATCCAATTAGCAGACCCAAAACAAGCAGCAGACTGAGTGTAACCATCCATGACCTAGCGGATTTGCTGCCCGTATGTGCCAGGGCGGCGTTTGGCTTGGGTTGGCCCGAGGCTTTCTCATAAAAATCATCAGGTAAATAATAATGACGGCCCTCTTGTTCGCGCTGTACTTGCCTAGACTCCATTTACTATCATCTTAAATAAACACGAGCATTTAAGCAAGATTGCTGAACCTAAATCAAATTACAAGTTAGGTATTTCACAGCGCTGCCTGCCGGTTCCATATATTATATATGGTCGAAACCGTTAATGTTAAAAAGGGGGTTAGTATGGGAATCACTCAAAAATTAAATCTGACCAGTAGAGAAAAGGGACTGTCGGTGGCTTTATTAGCCGTTGTATTAGGCCTTGCAACTATGCAGGTAGCTAAAGCTGCGATACCCAACTCATCAACAGGTGAAATCAACGCTTGCTATCGCAATAATGCAGGTCTGTTCGTGCCAAAAGGCAATTTGCGGGTCATTGACGCCCAAAACAACGAAACCTGCACAGGCCAGGAAACAGCTTTGAATATAAACCAGAATACCAAACCGCCAATCTATGGATATATAAATATTAACGGAGAACTCGAAAGTTCGAAGTCTAGTAACGTCAACTCAGTTACGGTTAATACGAGCATTAGTAGTCTGTGCATTGACTTAGCATTTACACCAGTAAACGTTTCCATTTCGGGCGAACAATCTCAACCACCCTTTTTTGTTAGAGGCATGGGTGATCCAAACATGAATGACATTGATACTCATTGCGAGCCAGCGGACGACCTATTCATTACTGCAACAGTCAATGCACAGGGTGTATTCTTTACAGCTTTTTGATAAATTCTATTGCAACGCTTGCCAGCGGTGGTACAATAGAGGCAGCTCTTGTAAAAATAAAACAGCCCGAAAAAAGACAAAAAACCAATGAAAAAATTCGTCTTTGTTGTTCTTGGCATCCTGGCTCTAGGCGGGGCGTTTTTTGGCGGCTACGGCCTAACCAGCGGCCGAGCCAGCTCATTGCAGCCCGAGGCGCAGCTGCGCGGCCAGACCAAGTTCCCGCTGCTGGCCAAGCGGCTGTTTATGGACAACCCCAACGACAGCATCATGGATCTAGCCCCTATCCGCAAGGAGGTCAAGGCGTATATAGATAAGAATATCGGCATAGAAAATGCCAGCGTCTACTTTGAATACTTGCCAACCGGCGTGTCGTTTGACCCGGGCAATGAAAATACCTTTGTAGCTGCCAGCCTGCTGAAGGTCCCGCAGGTTATGAACCTGTACAAAGCAGTCGAGTTCGGCTATGTCAGCATGGACGACGAAATTGCACTAAAAAAGGAATGGCTGGACAGCGGCTACGGCACACTGTACAAAAAAGGCGCCGGTCACAAGCTGACCTTGCGTGAAGCCGCCCGTCTGGCCACCATAGAATCAGACAACACGGCTATTAATGCCATCCAGCAGACCCTGCACGCAGACGGCCGCTTAAGTCCGGATGACCAGGCGATGAACTTTATTGACACCGATTATGCGCTGAATAAGGACAATAAGGTATTGATAGGCTCGGGCACCTACAGCGCCATCCTGAAGTGCCTGTACTTCTCGTGCTACCTAAAGCCGGAGCATTCACAAGAGTTACTGCGCTACATGACCGAGAGCCAGGCCAGCAACCGTTTGAGGGCTGGCGTACCGGCGGATGTATCTGTCGCCCACAAGATCGGCACCTTCAGCCAGGAGGTGCAAAGTGACTGCGGCATCGTATACGTGCCAAACCGCAATTATATTCTCTGCGTTATGCTCAAGCAGCCGGACGAAGTAGGCAGCAAGCACATCGCCGTACTGTCTGAAGCCATTTACAAGTACATATCACGCTTGTAGCCTGCCATCTTTACCCCCAGCTCCGTTACTACATTTAACCCTTTTTCAAGCTCATGACCACCCGTTCAAGCTGGAAAGCGTCCAGTAAACCCTTGGGGGCAGTGATGATTATCCAGGTTTCGCCGGTTAGGATGTTGGTGATATCGCGGTCTTTGGTGCTGCCAGTTACGGCTTGCCCGTAGGGTGATGTGACTGGCCGGGTTTCTGGGGTAACTTCCTTAAGATCATCGGCTGTCAGGCCGCCAGGCTGGTCTTGCTGGGTGATAGTGAACGATTGGCCGCTGTCGTTAGAGAGACCCATGACAGCTACAGGCTCGCCCTCGGCCGCTTTGATGCTGTCCAGCTCTATCTTATAGCCGCTGGGCGGCCTAACGGGGTAATACAGCGGGAATCCAAACTGGACCTTGGTTTGCTCGGTAAAGGGGGACTTGGGCTCCAGCATTGATTTGACCGGTTTGGCCGCCAGTATACCCGTGCCAATAAGGAAAATTATGACTGCGGGCGCGTACAGCAGCCACTTCTTGGGCCTGCGCTTACGTTTAGCGGCTTTGGCAGGCCGCACACTGGCCTTTGTCTCGTTGTCCGGCAAATAGGGTATATAGGGCTGAGGCGAAGCCGCAGCGGCTTGCTGGGGGGCTGCAGGGGTTTTCTTGGCCTTAGCTTTGCGTTTTAGATAGAAAGACCGCTTTTTCTTGGTTGCAGCCGGCGTAGCTACAGGGGTGGGGTACGGTGCGGCTACACCAGGAGTTGGCGGAGCTGCTTCTGTTACGCGCTCCTGGGCTGGTAGTTGCGGGGCGGCAGCAATAGCCTGCAGTGTATCGGGTTGTCTCTTAAACATGGATGAGCGCGACAGGTCGTGCACGGGGGTCACGGGCTCGGGCTTGGCTGCCGGCTTAGGCTGGACGGGCTGGGACACTGGGATATCAGCAGGCTGGCCCCGCTGGATAGAGGACAGGATACTGGCGATATCTTCATCTTCATGAATATTAGGCATAGCTATTACCCTTATTGTTTCCCTTGCCGCAAGTCCCCTTGGATGCGCTTATGTATAGCTACATTATAGCGCAGCATAAGCAGCTTACGTAAACTATAGGGGCAGGCTTGCAAAATAACAGATACGTTACCAAAGTAGTATTAAAAGGCTAGTACTGTAGTACCATATAGTTGTGGATATCTTGTCAAGAATTTACTCACTAAATTGCTTGTTTTGCTTGGTTACATAGTAGGTATAAGGGTATACTGATATCTGTTGATAACTCAGTTCCCGGGTAACCGGCTCGAATTGAACAAAAATACAGACTACAAAAAATGAATAGCAAATATATCTTGTCGCGTATCTTGGGGACTACCCGGAATTTCTTGCTATTCATCGCGCTAATCTTGCTGTTCCTGGGCTTTGGCATCGCGGGCGCGTGGTTTTTAGCCGCGCGCGTAACAGACCGTCCTTCGGTGATACCGGCCCAGGCTACCTTGCCGGCAACCGGCGATAATGAAACTAATCTGGGTTCACAAGCCCAGAAGCTGACCGTTAATGCCCAGCTGCAGGTAAACGGCCAGTTTTTCCTGGCGCCAAGCCAGCTGCCCTCGAACGCTAAAGCCGGTATGCTGGTATTTGATCAAGTTACCAGCACCCTGCAGTACTTTAACGGCCAGAACTTCGTACCGCTAAATGCCCAGCCGGATCAGGCGGCTGCCCAGGCCGGCGTGTCCAGCCTGCAGGGCCAGACCGGTGCGGTTAGCCTGGTGCCCGGCGCCGGTATCCAGATTAACGGCACAACCATCTCAAGCAGCGGCCTATTGGGTGTAAACGGTGTACCCGGCGATATCAACGTTACTACCGCCAACGGTATCGCCAGCCTTAGCCTGCCGCAAAGCATTGCCCCAAGCTCCAGCCCGACCTTCAACAACCTGGCCATCAACGGCCGGGTTGTGCTGACCAGTGCCGGAGCAATTGCTACCAACCGTGTCGAGCAGGTCGCGCCCGGCCAGAACATCACCATCGATGCCGGTGCCGACAGCATAGTTTTCTCTATGAGCGGCCGCACCTACCAGCTGCCTACCACTGGCCCGTCTGCACAAACAATTTGTACAACCGGCATTACCTGTGTCGCGGGCGGCGGCCAAACGGTTAATTTGGCCCCGGGCACTGCTCAGACCGACAACACCCCGGACGCCTCGATCTTTGTGAATGACACAGGCGGCGGCAATCTGATACAGCTCCAATCAAGCGGGGTAGACCGCTTCACGGTTGCAGTCAATGGCGATACCACGGTAGGCGGTACTTTGAATATCAGCACCTTGCGCCGTACGTCCGGCGGCAATACCACGGTTGTTGGCTTTGCTAACCCTGTGGCCAACAGCACCATAAACCTGCCCGCCCTGGCCGCAGGTACTTACGAAGTCTGTACTAGCGGCGGCAACTGTATTGGAGCGACCGCCGTGGATTCGCTCAACGGACTAACTGGCGCCCTGACTTTGGCCAATGCTACGGGTGTGGGCTCGACCATCACCATCAACGATGCCAGCACTAGCGCTAAGGGTATCGCCCAGTTTAACTCGACCAACTTCAGCGTTAGCTCGGGCGTGGTAAACACCATCCAAGGCATTGCCACCTCAGCCAGCCCAACCTTTGCCGGACTTACCCTTAGTGCGCCGCTAAGTGTGGCCAGCGGTGGCCTGGGTGCCAGCTCACTGACGCTAAACAGCGTACTGGTGGGCAACGGCAGTTCGGCGCCGCAGCAGGTTACAGCAGGCAGCGCGGGGCAGTGTTTGGTTAGTACGGCCGGCGCACCGGTTTTTGCGGCTTGTCCAGGCAGCGGCGGTGTGGCCTCTATAGACGGCCAGACAGGCACCGTAACCGTAAATAACGCCACTGGTTCCGGCGGCGTTATTACCATCGATGATGCGACCACGACGACCAAAGGCATCGCCAGCTTTAACGGCACCAACCTTACTGTTACGGCCGGCGCTGTAAACACCATCCAGAACATCGGTACCGGTGCCAGCCCGACCTTTGCCGGACTTACCCTGACTGGTGCGCTTGGCGTTGCCAGCGGCGGTACCGGTGCCAACAATGCCGGCACTGCCCGCATTAACCTGGGTGCTGCTGCCAGCGGCGCCAACAGCGACATCACCTCGCTTAGCGGCCTAACAACCGCACTATCCGTTGCACAGGGCGGTACCGGTGCTATCAGCTTGGCTGCTAATGGCGTACTGCTTGGCAACGGCAGCAGCGCTATCACTAGCGTGACATCAGGTGCGGCAGGGCTTTGTCTTGTTAGCACGGCCGGTGCACCTAGCTGGCAAGCCTGCCCAGGAT
>JBATRZ010000038.1:0-1768 GCA_049292975.1 Saccharimonadales bacterium (SeqCode)
ATGTATACCAGTTCAAGAGTCTTTCGGTGAACGTTACGCTGAGGCCGAACCACATCTAAAAGGGCTATTTGACGGCGCGCATGTATCAACGTCGCCTGACGGCTGTAGCGGAGACATATGTAGTAGCTATCTGGTGCACAATATGCCTGGTGGAGAAGAGTTATACCTAGTTCTAGACCGTCAAGATCCAATTACTCCTCACGGGCTGGAGTTGATTACGACCCCTGCTAGTGAAGCAAGATACTGGCAATTACTCGAAATGCTGGGTGTTTCTCCGCGTGAGGCTGGAAGTATATTTGTACGACCAAGCATACAAAGGATAGTCCAAGAGCAGGCAGAAGTACTGCGCCTACAAACAACAGAAATCTCCAAAAATGATCCCACAATTAAGCTAGGCCCACATTATGTATTCCTAGATATTCTATCTTACTTATTTTACGGATCATCATCGGATCGTAGATACGATATATTGTTTGCGTCAATGGACGAATCACATATCCGTAATGTAATAGAAAATGAAGTAGATGCAAAAGATAGACCCCTGTTACTCGAGTTCTATTTTGGTGACTTTGAGACAATGTTAAATAAAAAAGAACGTATCGCACTTGTTGCTTCGGCTAATCCAGGTATACCAGAGACAGCTATCAGAAAAGCAGTCGAAAGATTCGCAGGGAAATGCAATGTAATATATTCTCACGATGGCGCACCAGACCTAAAAGATACATCATTTGACCATCGCTTACTTGGACTCATTAAAGGTACTCAACGAGGTCGTTTTCTTGGGGAAGACACATCAAAATATACGCCAGACTATGTATGGTTAAATTTGCCACTATTTAGACACCTCAGTATTGCCGACATGCTTGCAAATACAGACTCTATAGCCGAAGCGCTCGGTCAATCCTACCCAAATTCTGCCGGTATGGTGGAACTTTTCATTAGTGAAATTTCAGCACTCCGGTCAGCGCTAAACCAAACAACTGATACCAGCCAACCCCAGGTCGGGTGATTTAATACTATTGTCATTATGCATATGTAATAATGGTTTAGATGAATCTCCGAAATTCAGACATAGACGGTGTAAACTCAATATTTGAGTGTGAGATGTACGATCCAGAAATTACGCCAGCATCGTTCCTAAAGCGATTAAAGTCGCCACCAAGCGTTGTTGTTGAACGAACAGCTTCGGTCATTCTACCAGATCTCATTACTATTGTTACCGCATGCAGTAGAGACGATGCCGATCCAAGTCAATTTGAAATGCGAACTCGCAGGCTAGCCAAAGTTTGGCACACGATATCAATTAGATCAGCTCTACTCAAACCAGTTCGGGATGAATATGCCAGCGTTGCCGTAACTGTCGACGGACTAGCTCTGGATGAAGATGATCTAGATGACCCAGATACACTCACTGACGTCCTTGACGAACTTCGTCTACCAAAAGTGATGAGAATTATGGGGATAAAGCCTTTACCCAATAGTTTACCTATAGAACAGGGAACATACTTCTTTGATGTCGAAGGCAATTTAACTGATGGCACCCAAAAACCAGAATTTGAAAGAACGTTTACCTATCTTGGTAGCGCAGTTGGGGTCGGCACCACAGATCCAAAGCTAGTTCGGCTAACCAATAACAGGTAGCTAGTTAACTGGATGTACCCTATTTCGCTATACTAGTTGTATGAATAGCCTTACTGAAGAACTAAACCTATCGTCAGATCCTGTTCGTGCGACAAATCTAGCACGCTTTTTCAAGACTGGTCTCGGT
>JBATRZ010000039.1:0-15594 GCA_049292975.1 Saccharimonadales bacterium (SeqCode)
GTTCGTCGATGATGAGCAGTCCGAGTTTGGGCGGCTTGACCTTATCCTGCAGCAGCGCGTGAGTGCCGATGATAAACTTGATTTTCCCCTGTTTTATCGCATCCTGGGCGGCCTTTTTCTGGGCGGCCTTTAGACTGCCGACCAGCAGGCCTACGCTTGTATCGAGTCCGAGCGGCTTAAGAATCAGGCTGAGGCTGCCGGCGTGCTGGCGAGCCAGCAGTTCGGTCGGTGCCAACAGCGCCGCTTGGCAGCCGTTAGCTATTGCCATTACGCCTGCCAGTGCAGCCACCACCGTCTTGCCCGAGCCAACATCACCTTCTATCAGCCGGTTGGCCGGATGGGGCTTCTCCATGTCCTGCAGGATGGCCCAGGCAGCTTTGCGCTGGGCATCGGTGAGTTTGAACGGCAGGCTAGTAACAAACTTCTTGGCCAGGGCTTCGTCAAAAACCAGCTCCGGCGCCAGCTCGCTGGCCACCTCTTGTTTGATAATCTTGCTGGCCAGCATCAGTTCAAACACCTCAATGAACCCCAGGGACCTCTTAGCCTCGCTTAGCTTGGCCGCCGAGGACGGAAAATGCAGTTCCTTTAGCGCTTCAGCGTAGCTAAGCAGTCCGTATTGCTTGCGTAACCATAGCGGCAACACATCTGGCAGCTCATGAGCGCGCCGTACGGCCCCGGCCATAACTTTCCGAATCAGCACGGTGCTTATGCCTTTGCTCTCGCGGTAGATAGGCACGATGCGTGCGGTGTGCACGGGCATGGCGCTGACAAGTTCTACGGACGGATTTTGGATAGCAAAACGCTGGGATTTAAGCTCCAGCTTACCGGTTATAAAATATGGCTGGCTGGGCTTTATAGCGCCTTCGCGGTACGGCTGGTTGAACCACACCAGGCGGACACTGCCGGTGTCATCTGACGCCACCGCTTCGGTTACATGCATGCCGCGGCGTACATAACGGCCCTTAGCCTGTTTGATTTCAGCCCGGATAGTCACCAGCCCGGGTTTAATGGATTTAATGGGCGAAATAACCGAATAATCCTGGTGGGTCCGCGGGTAATAGTGCAGCAGGCCGGCCACCGAATGCACGCCGATAGCCGCGAATTGCTTGGCCGTGCTCGGCCCAACGCCCCTAAGTTCGGTTAGCAACACCTTGTCCATGTGTCTGTTAGTATACTCTGCCTACGGCAAATACCTTATAAACGACGGTGCGCCGTCTATCTGATTGCGCCGGCCGGCGGCATCAAACAGCTCCATAAGCTCCCATGCATCCCCTTCACTCATGGGCGATTCGTGCGCCTCGCGGCGCAGCAGTTCGGTTCTGTTATCCAGCACATCTTCTATGCACACGGCCGCCATGTCGATAATCAGACGCGACCGCTGCCAGGCTTCCATGACCATACCCATAGATACGGCCACACGGTATTCGGTCATGTATTTGTTCATAACATCATCTAAACTAACCTGCGTGTGCAGCACCGTCATGCGCCAGGTATCTTCGGGCAAATGGATAAGCGTGGCACCCAGGTACATGCGCCGCGGTTCTTCGTCTGCAGTTGCCAAAACCGTAGCCGAGGTACGGCCTGTCGTAATATCTACCGTTTCGTCAAGCGCACGTACTTCGCAGCGCACCACAGGCAGGAATTCCTGGGCCACCGTATCGCGCAGCAAACCCGCCGTACCGGTATCGAGCAAGATGTCGTTAAAGCCTACGCTTGGCCCAACCAGCTCATACTCGCCATAAACCATTTGTGGCGTGTCTGCTCCATTGCTCATAATTACAGGAGATTTTACACCAGTTGGCGCTGCATAGCTAACCCTGTAACATGACAAACTGTAGCTATGTTTGGTTATTTGGGTTTTCTGACCAAAAATACGGTAGAAGGGCCAAAATAAGTCTTGGCCAAACTGCCCTGCATCAAGCTCTCAATAGCCAGCATGCCGCCCTGGGGAACGAATTTCTTGATACGCGGGCTGCGCAGATTGGATACAGACAGGACTTTCTCTACCTTTAGGCCGGCATGGGCCAGCTGTTTCTGCACGGTACGAGGATTATGATTTACAAAGGGTATCTCGTTCTCGTCGGTCTTATTAGTACGGATATCCACCGGTCCGGCGGGCAGCTTCTTGCCCTTCACGATGTGCTTGACGCGGTTCTTAAAGTTGGCATAATTAGCAAATTCGAAAAAGAAGTAGCCGCCAGGAGTTAAGATACGGGCGATTTCGGCGATTTCGGCGGTAGGATCGGGCAGATGATGCAGCACGCGTACCACCGTAACCAGATCAACGCTGTTATCCTTGAACTTCAGGTCATCGGCCTGGAGCAGCTTGCGCTCGACGGCCGGAAAATCCTTGAGATATTCTTCGGCAATATCCAGCTGCTGCTGCGACGGTTCGGCCAGGGTGACCTTATCGGCATATTGTGTCAGCACGGCGCTGAGACGGCCGTAGCCGCCGCCAACATCTACGGCATGTTTAAAATGCTTGCCGCGCAGCATCTTGTCCAGGGCGATGACTTCGGCTTCGTGCTCATAATCGCGCCCGTCCCAGTAGTGCAAATAGTTGTGCTTGGGGTCGTTATATTGATCGGCCCGCTTGCGCTGCGCAATTGATGTAGGTTTTTTTGTGCTCATAAGTTCCTAGTATACCAATTAATTTGTAAGATCCACGACTGCCGAAGCGTTTTTGCCGCGGCGGATGATGGCGTGGCCGGCTATGTCGTCCGAAGGCAAGAAGGCAGTTTGTTCCAGGGCAATCTGCTGGCCGTTGATGTAGACCGCATTATCAATTAAAAAGCGTCTGGCTTCGCCGTGGCTGCTGGCCAAACCGGCGGCCGCCAGTACCTCGTACAGCGGGGTCTCGCCCACCTTGGCGGCGACATTAGGCAGTTCGGCCTTAAGCTCCTGCATATCCTCGTTAGTTAGCTGTTTGTAATCGCCCGCGCCAAACAGCGTCTCGCTGATACGCTTGACCGATCCGGCACGTTCACGGCCGTGCACTAATGAGGTGGCCTCAAAGGCCAGCGTGCGTTGGGCCAGCCGGGCGGCTTTGTCGCCATGAAAGGTGGCCTCAAGCTCGTCTATCTGGTTCTTATTGAGCAGCGTGTAGATCTTGATAAGCTCAATCACGCTGTCGTCATCTATATTCAACCAGAACTGGTAGAATTTGTAGGCGCTGGTCTTCTTGTCATCCAGCCAGACGGCGCCGTCTTCACTTTTGCCAAACTTGACGCCGGTCGTCTTATTGATTATAAGCGGCGCAGTCCAGACATGCGCCTCGCCGCCCTCTACCCTTCGGATAAGATCTACGCCGGTGATGCTGTTGCCCCATTGGTCGGCGCCGCTTAGCTGCAGCGTAGCGCCCTTGGTACGGTATAAATGCAGGAAATCATAGCCTTGGATAAGCGAGTAGCTGAACTCAGCGTACGATATGCCGGCGCCTTCTTCGCCCAGGCGGGCAGCCACAAAGTCGCGGCCAATCATCTGGCGCACCGGCACATGCTTGCCGGTGTCACGCAGGAAGGTCAGGTAGTTCATATCACGGAACCAGTCGTAATTATCGACGATTTCAAACGGCTGGCCCGAGAACACACGGCGGTACTGGGCGGCGATAGCTTGTTTATTGGCGGCTATCTGTTCAAGGGTTAGCAGGTCGCGCTCGGCCGCCTTGCCGTCTGGGTCGCCTATCATACCGGTGGCGCCGCCAACCAACAGGATAGCCTTGTGGCCATGCATGATAAAATGCCGCACCATCATGGCGGCCGCCAGATTGCCAATAGTCATGCTATCCGCCGATGGATCAACACCCCAATAAAATGTTAGGGGGCTGCCGTCTATCGCAGCTATGTCCTTGAAAGTCGTTTGGTTGGTAAAGCCGCGCCAAGCGAGCTCCTCAGATAAAGTCATATTTCAGTATCCTCTCAGGTGCTGTTTTTATACTATTCTTAGCCTGTAGTATAGCTTACCAAACTACCCTAAATAAATAGTGCTTGCATAAGCTGCTTTTGCTATAACTAGACTGACCGGACGGAATGAATAACCCGTTCTGCATTCCAAGGCGGATAAGTGTTACAGCCATGAGCACCATGCTATACTACTGGATGACAAAAGGAGTACGAATTACCATATGGCACTGACTAAGCCGGGTGGCAATAAGCCACGTTCGCCAAAAAAGAACGTCCACATCACAAAAAGCGGCAAACAAATCAAACTCCACACCTCGCTTAGTGACCGGGTAAAGGCCTCGCGTGATGACAAAGCCCTGCGCAAAGCCCAGCGGCTGGCGGGTCTGCCCAAGAGCCGGACAAAGCGTATCCTCTACCGCCTGCAGCCAAAGCGGCTGGCAGCCTATTGGTTTTCACGCGAGGGCGGCATCATGGCCCTTAAGATTACCGGCATCGGCATAGTTGTTATGTTCGTGCTGATGGTGGGTGTCTTCGCTTACTTCCGTAAGGACCTGCCTAACCTGCGCGATATCTCTGGCAATAACATCGGCGGCTCAGTCCGCTACTATGACCGCACCGGCCAGACCCAGCTATGGGAGGATTACGACGCCGTCAAACGCATTCCGGTGCAGGGCGACCAGATATCCGAACACCTCAAAGAAGCCACTATCGCCCTGGAAGACCGTGATTTTTATAAGCACGGCGGCTTTGATATGAAGGGTATCACCCGCGCCGCCTGGGCCAACTTTACCGGCGGCTCAACCTCGCAGGGCGGCTCTACCATCACCCAGCAGCTGGTCAAGCTTAGTAACAACTGGACCGAAGACCGCAGCTACACCCGCAAGGTCAAGGAGCTTATCCTGGCCGTTGAGCTGGAGCGCAGTTATACCAAAGACGAGATCCTGACCGGCTACCTAAACACCGCCCCGTACGGCAATATCCAGTACGGCGCCCAGGCTGCCGCGGCAGATTACTTCAAGAAGCCGGCCAAGGACCTGACGCTGGCGGAAGCTGTTTTTTTGGCAGCCATCCCGCAAAGTCCAAGCTATTACTCGCCCTACGGCGCGTATTTTAATGAGGATTTGGGCGGCGAAACCGGCCGCGAGGCTACTATCGGCCGCATGAATTACACCTTGGACGTCATGTATGATATGGGTTACATCACCGCCGAAGAACGCGAAGAAGCCAAGAAGACCGATGTCCTGGCTACCGTCCAAAAACCAGAGGGCCGCTACAACAACATTAAGGCGCCGTACTTTGTGCTTGCTGCCAAGGAAGAATTCCAAAAAGCATACCCCAAGATAAACCCCTCCGGCTGGAAGATAATCACCACGCTAGACCTTAGGTTGCAGCAGATAGCCGAGGAAGAGATAGCCAGCGGCGTCAAGCAGGTCATTAAGCAGGGCGGTAACGTCGCGGCCATGACAACCGAAGACGTCGAGACCGGCCAAATTGTTGCCCTGGTGGGCGGTCCGGACTTTACCAACACCACCTACGGCCAGAACAACTACGCCCGCACACCATTGCCGCCGGGCTCGAGCTTCAAGCCGTATGACTATGCCGCACTCATGGAAAACACCAGCAACGTAGGTGCCGGCACTGTGCTGTACGACACCCAGAGTGAGCTGCCGGGCTACGCCTGTACCAACAAAGCCGCGCCCAAGAATGGCGGCAACTGCCTGCACGATTACGACCTGCGCTACCCCGGCCCGGTCACCTTGCGATACGCCCTGGGCGGCTCGCGCAACGTTCCGGCCGTTAAAGCCATGCTGATAGCCGGCGTAGACAAGACCATCGAAACTGCCGAGAACATTATGAACGCCAGTAACCCGAACAGTTTTGGCTACAACTGTTATGCGCCTGACACGGTGGATTTTTCTGCCGCCAGCGAGGAGCAATGCTTTGCTTCTGCAGCTATCGGCGACGGTGCCTACCTAAAGATGGACGAGCATGTTCACGGCCTGGCAACGCTTAGCCGCAACGGCCTGAGCATCCCGCGCGCCTATATCCTGGAAATCAAAGACTCCAGCGACAAGCCCACCTACAAGTGGAAACTAGAAGGCGGTACCCAGACCGTCCGCGAGGACACTGCTTTCATCATCAACGACATGTTGTCTGACCCCAAGGCCAGCTACTTCAGCCGCAAGATCCACACCTATGACGGCGGCAAAGGCACCTGGAAGTATGCTATCAAGACCGGTACCACCAACGACGCCAAAGACGGTTGGATGACCGGCTATTCCAGCAAGTACTCCACAGCTGTCTGGGTAGGTTACTACAACCGTACCAAACAGATGAGCGGCTTTATGGAGAACATGACCCGGCCGATATTCCAGAACTTTATGAACCGCGCTCACCAAGGCGTGGAAGCCAAGGCGTGGACCAAACCAAGCGGCGTCCAGACGCTGCCGGCTTATGTTGTCCGCAGCCATGTTGGTACCGGCTCGGTAGAACCAAGCCCTGCCAATGATTTGTTCCCATCGTGGTACCAGAAAAAGAACAGCAATGGCGAGAAACGCACCATTGATATTGTCAGCGGCAAGCTGGCCACCGAATGTACGCCGGAACTTGCCAAAAAAGACGAGACCGGCGGCTCGGCCGCACAGTTCTCTGGCGACACCTTTGCTAACGGCACCAATACAAATACCAGCGAGAAGGACGACGTGCACAAGTGTACCGATGCGCGCCCAGCCATTTCCATATCCGTAAGCGGCAACACCATCCGTGCCACCGTCAGCCCGGGCACACACCCGCTGGACAGCGCCGAACGCCCAGGCGTGGTGAACTTCAAGGTCAATGGCCAGACGATTGATGGCGGCTCCGTGGGCGTAGCGGCGGCGGCGGCCGGTGTTACCTACACGGGTCCTGCCGTCAGCGCCGCCAGCGTGACTGCCGAGGTGATAGATAGCGTCCTTTACAGCGCAACTTCCAACCCCGTTACCGCCAACCTCGGCATTGCCAGCGGCCTTAGCTTGACCTACACAACTAACACTAACCAAATTGATTTCAACTGGACTAATAATACCGGTGCGGTCAGTGTCTACCGCTATCTTGGCGATACTCCTGTATGCTCAGGCGGCGGCTGCAACAACGTTACAAAGATCAGCCTGCCCAGCGGCACGCAGGTTTATGCCCGCGACAGCGCGGCCAATAACTCCGGTCCCGTTACTGTTTCTTACTAATAAATCACTTCGATAAGAAAGTATTGAGGGCGCTTTTGATGTCGCGCACCTCACTCACGAATTTGGACTTTTTGTCTCCAGAGCCAATCGGGGCAATCGCCCCGCTAAAGCCAAGCTTTTTAGCCTCGGCAATGCGCTTGTCGGCAAACGGTACGCGCCGCACCTCGCCCGATAGCCCCACCTCGCCGAAGACAACGGCATCGTCCTTCAGCTGCATGCCCTTGGAAGCACTGGCAATGGCCATGCACACAGCTAAATCAGCCGCCGGCTCGCTAAGCTTGAGGCCGCCGACGATATTGATATAAATGTCCTTGTCGCTAAGGTTCAGCTTGGTACGGCGCTCCAGCATAGCTACCAGCAGGTTAAGGCGGTTTTGGTCCATGCCGCTGGCGGCGCGCTTAGGGTAGCCGTAAGACGTGGTATTAACCAGCGCCTGCACCTCAACCAGCAGCGGCCGGGCGCCCTCGATGGTAGCCAGCACGACCGAGCCGTCGCTAACCTGGCGCTCTTCTAAAAGAGCGGCCGATGGGTTATCGACCGGCTGCAAGCCGTTATCACGCATTTCAAATATGGCCGACTCGTGCGTGGAACCAAAGCGGTTCTTGACGCTGCGCAGTATCTTGAAGCCGCCGTAGCGGTCGCCCTCGAGCTGCAATACAACATCTACGACGTGTTCCAAAACCTTCGGGCCGGCGATGGAGCCTTCCTTGGTGACATGACCCACCAGCAGCAATGCGGTATTGGAATTCTTGGCGGCCTGCATGAGCATCTGGGTAGAGTTGGTAATTTGGCTTACGGATCCAGCCGCCGGGCTTACGGCCGCGGCGGCAACGGTCTGGATGGAATCCACCACTACCAGCTGGTGCTCGCCGCTGGCGATGGTGACGGCAATGTCATCGGCCGAAGTGCTGCTGGCTAGTAATAGATTGTCATGGCTGGCGCCCAGGCGTTCAGCCCGCAGGCTGACCTGAACAACCGACTCCTCACCGCTGATATACAGCACACGGGTAGATTTGGCTGCCTGGTAGGCGATCTGCAGTAACAGCGTGCTCTTGCCAATGCCCGGCTGCCCGGCAATCAGCGTTACCGAACCCGGCACAAAGCCGCCGCCCAGGACTTCATCGACCGCGGCCACACCCGCGTGGATGCGCTCCATGGCCTTAGCATTTGATACTTTGGCAACTGCCGAAGCCTCGAGCTTGCGCCCGCCCGGTGCAGCTAAGGACGCAGCATCCAGCTGCTCAGTAATAGTATTCCACTCATTGCACGCGCTGCAGCGCCCCATCCATGATGAGTGAATAGCGCCGCAATTCTGGCACACGTACCGTACACTTCCCTTTTTGGCCATATGTAAGACCAGTATACCCCAAGGGGATGAGTTTATTATATTTCCGCCGCAGGGTTCCAGGCTTGGAACGCTAGGGTGGAAGACAGAAACAAGTATTTTGATATGGGGGCGGGGTTGGGAGAAGTTAGTAAAGAGCTTTTTTTAGCCCTTCATTCCCGTAAGTCCCGTCTGGCGGGGAGGATCTGTACGCGGCGCGTACGACCTTTTACCCCCGCCATTAGCAGCAGTCTACCTTCACTGCTTATCCTGCCTGAAGTTCTTCACGAAGAACAGCAAGCTGATGCCGACAACGACAATGGTGATAGTCAATACACTATCCATCACGTACTCCTTACGCCGGAACGACGGTTGAGAGAATGGTCAATTTTCATGAGAAATAGGTAAAGTAGCACCGGTACGGCCCATAGGGGCCAGGTTAGGACGACACCGAAGCGTCGCCAGACAATAACCCGGTTACGGGCCCTGCCACTGTTGTACCATAGCAGCAACATTAGATTTGCAGCTACGCCGACCCAAACTACGACAAATCCGATTACTAACCTAACGTCTTCTGACATTTCTGTCTTTTTCTCCTTTTTCAGGACGCTTGAATCCGTGGATGCTCGTAACCAGATACTTTCTAGTTAGGCTGTAAGACCATTCGTAGTGATGGTGGGCTTGCAGCCTAGCTAGATAGATACCCAAGGCGTAGTGAGGCGGGTATCATACTTGTTTCTGTCAAAAAGCTAGGATAACGGCCCTACCCTGCCAGGGGCGGCAAAGCATGGACGCACGTAACCCTATACTCTCATTGTAGCATACTTCTAATTATTTGTCAATGGGTGTATCTGTTATTTATTGCTGCGACGGGACAGCTTCGCGGCTGTCTATAGCCTCGACCAATTCGGCTTCTTCGGTGGCAACAGCATTGCGTTTCTGGACGATATCATTATAACTGGCAACAAGCCCTTCCAGCTCCTCGACGCCGTTGTTATAAACGTTTACTTTTTGGTTATAGCCGGGTACTTGGGCATTATAAGCAGCGGTCTGGCCGCTGGCACGGTAGGCGTTCATCTGCTCGCGCTGGGCCGTAAGTGCGGCTTCTTCGCTTTCCAGGCGCTTCTGCAAGGCTTCTATACGCGCCTTTAGGGCGGCCAGTTGGTTATCGTAATCGCGGATGGTATTGCGCCGTTCGATAAAAGCCTGCTCGTATTGTTCGGATAGGGTAACTATGGCGCTGCGGTCACTGAAGTAGCGGCGGTAGTAAGCTTCGAGTCCAGCAGGCAAACCGCGGACTTCTGTAGCCAGGATAGAGTGCAGCTCGTTAGGCACTATAGAGGCATCCTGCTGGCGGTACAGCTCGATGGTTTGGCGCAAGCGCTCATTGTTAAGACTGTCATAAGTACTAGCTAGCAGGCTGTCGATGCGCTGGCGCTCGCTGCGGCTAAGCCGGTCGTAGGCCGCATGCAGCAGCTCGTGGGCAGCCGTGACTTCCTCTACCCCTGCCAAACGCTCATCGGTAACATCAAGTAAATAAATGCCTTGGCGCTGGATGTAACAGCCCAGTACGATGGTCTGTTCGTTATTGCGGCAATAGCCGTTAAATGTTGTCTTGCCGGCCAACTGCGGATGCTGGACGTAGAACAGGCGGCGCGCGCTGTCCAGCATGGTCGTATCATCGGCTAGGCTGATTATGCCGGCACTGGGCTGATAGTTCCTCAGCCGCCACCAATCCTCGACAGCCTGGCGGAAGAACAGCGCGCCCACAAGGGCCGCAGCACTCAGCAGCAGCATGACATAGCCAGAAATCCTGCGTGCTTTAGAAACGGGTTGCATATGCTTACAGGATAGCATTTTTTTAAACCAATTTACTGAGACGTAGTGTGATTAGTGCATACCGGTATAAAGGCTGAGCACCGGAGCGGAGCGTATATATAAATACAAAGCACTCGAGCGCAAGCATGCGCCCGGCAGGTGCAATCACGTGACGGGCCTATTTAGCCAGGGATTTTTCATGTTCGACTTTGAATGTCAGGCCTTTTTTGCCAGCCCCAATCTGGATGACATCTCCCTTCTGGTACTGCTCGTCCAACAGGCCGCCGGCGATATGATCCTCGATCTCATCGGCAATCAGGCGGCGCATTGGACGCACGCCGTTTTTAGCATCATAACCCTGTTCTAACAGATGTTGCTTGGCAGCAGCGGATGCCTGCAAACCTATACCGTGACGCACCAGCCGGCCCCTAAGCTCGTCGAGCTGCAGCTCCATGATAGCCAGCGCGTCCTTGCGGGTAAGCGCCCTAAATACGATGGTTTTATCGATACGGTTTAATAGCTCCGGTTTGAGCAACTTCTTCAATTCTTCTAGCACCCCCAGCTTGTTCTCATTATGTAATTCATCCAGGTCACCTTGGTCTTGCGGGGTTTTAGCGCTAAAGCCGAAGCTGGCTTCTTTTTGCAGCTTGTCGGCGCCAATATTACTGGTCATGATGACGATGGTGTTGGTAAAGTCGATGGCGCGGCCCCTGGCATCGGACAGCCTGCCGTCCTCGAGTAGCTGCAGCAGCATGTTAAAGACATCGGGGTGGGCTTTCTCTATCTCATCAAGCAGCACGACACTGTAAGGCTGGCGGCGGATCTTATCGGTCAGCTGGCCGCCGTCATCGTAGCCGATATAGCCGGCCGGAGCGCCGACCAAACGCGAAACGTTGTGGTGCTCGCCAAATTCGGACATGTCTATCTTGATCAGCGCGCTTTCTGAGCCAAAAAACTCACGGGCCAGCACGCGGGCCAACTCGGTCTTGCCGACACCGGTAGGACCCAAGAAGATAAACGAACCGATAGGACGGGTGGTCTGGCCGATACCGATGCGGTTGCGGCGCACAGCGCGGGCCAGGGCTTCAACGGCCTCGCTTTGACCGATAACGTGCTTAGCCAGGTTCTTCTCGAGACCGCGCAGGTATTTGGCTTCGCTTCTAATGACCTTGCTAACCGGTACGCCGGTCATGCGGGCCACGACATCGGCGATATCTTCGCTAGACAACTTGAGGCGCTTGCCGCCTTTGCTCTCGGCCAGCAGCTTGTCAATGCGGCCGTGGATCTGGCTGGCGCGCTGCTTATATTCGGCGGCCTTCTGGTAATCTTCTGAATCTACGGCGTCGTCGATGCGCACGTTAAGCAGCTTCAGCTCCTTTTGCAGTTTGCGCAGCTCCGGCGGTGTCTTGCCCTTGTCTACTCTAAGATGCGCGGCAGCCTCATCTAGCAGATCAATGGCCTTGTCCGGCATGAAACGGTCGTTGATGTAGCGCTTGGCTAAGGAAACGGTGTCATCAATAACCTCATCTGAGATGGCAACACCGTGGAATTGCTCGTAGTGTTTGCGCAGGCCCTTCAAAATAGCCAGGGTCTCGGGCACGGTGGCCTCTGGCACCTGGATTGGCTGGAAGCGGCGCTCTAACGCTGCGTCTTTCTCGACATACTTGGTGTATTCGCTAGTAGTGGTAGCACCGATAAGCTGGATTCTGCCCCTTGCCAGCGCCGGTTTAAGGATATTGCCGGCGTCCATGGAGCCTTCGGCTGCGCCGGCGCCGACAATCAGGTGCAGCTCATCTATAAAGACGATGGCTTTGTTCTCACCCTCCAGCTCGGCCATGACTTTTTTTAGACGCTCTTCGAACTCGCCGCGGTATTTGGTACCGGCTATCATGCCGGCCAGGTCTAACATGACGATACGCTTGTCTATCAGGCTGTCGGGCACGTCCTCGGCAACTATTCTTTGAGCCAAGCCCTCGACAATGGCAGTCTTGCCCACGCCAGGCTCGCCGATAAGCACGGGGTTGTTCTTGGTACGGCGGTTGAGAATGGTGATAACCCGGCGGATCTGGGCTTCGCGGCCGACAACCGGATCCAGCTTGCCGGCCCGGGCCTGGGCGGTCATATCGGTACCGTAGGTATCCAGCGCGGTCTTGCCGCGTGTTTTCTTGGTGCGGCGGCGGGAGGTTGGCCCGGCCCCGCCGTTGTCTTCGTACTGCTGGCGGTTCAAGAACTGCTCGAGTTCGCTCGTCAGCGTGTCTAGGTTAATCTGCATATCACGCAGCAGCGTGGTGGCGCGGGCGTTCTTTTGGCTAAGAATGCTATAGAGTATGTGCTCGGTGCCGCAGTATTCCTGGGCGAATTCCTGGGCCAGTTCGTAGGCCATTTTCAGGGTCAGCTTGGCGGTCTCAGACAGGCCCTTGGCACCCATGTTAATAACGATACTCTTGGGCGTCAGGTTCAAAGCCAGACGGGCGCGCTCCAGCGTAACGCCGGAACCTTCCAGCACCTTGGCACCCATAGAACTATCCTGGGCCAGCACACCCAGTAATAAATGCTCCGTACCGATGTACGGGCTGTTGAAGGAGCGCGCGATGGCATCGGCGTGCTTAAGGCTCTGCAGGGCATTATCGGTCAGATGGTTCAGGAATTCCTGGAAGTCGGGGGATTGCGGCATCATATTGTTCCCTCTTTCATGCGCGGTGTTTTAATAATCCGCCAGTAAGTCCAGTATAGCACTTGGCACTCTCATTGCAAGAGTGCTAATTTACTTTCTCAGGCGGTGCATGACGTAAAGACCTCCAAGCACGGCTGCACCGGCTAAAGCGGCGGCGGCATAGTGACGCGGAGACTGGGCATACTGCCCGTGAAGTTCTTCGACTTCATCAAGCGGCCCGGTCTCTTCTGCTAATCGGCCGTGTGCCTGCTGGACTTCGGATTTACTAAGGTTTTCGCGCAGTGCGAAATCCGGCCATGGTCTAAAGACTCGCTGTTCAGGGCCGGCCGGCATGTTACTGGCCGTGCTCTTCTATGGCATCAAGCAACGAGCTTTCCAGCTGGTCCTTGCGCTTCAGTTTCTGGACAGGCTTGACGGCTTCTATGGTTGCCGCTTCGGCCGGGCCGGCTTGTTTATCAGCGACGATATCTATATCGTAACCAGTCAGCTTGCTGGCCAAACGCACGTTTTGGCCGCTTTTGCCGATAGCAATGGACAACTGGTCTTCGTCTACAGCAACGGTGGCCTTCTTGATGTTGTCATCAACAGTGACCCGGTTTACCTTGGTTGGGCTGAGGGCATTGTTGATGTAGGTTTTTTGGTCACCATCCCAGACGACGATATCGATTTTTTCCTGATCGCCGACTTCAGACATAACGGCATTAACGCGGGTGCCGTGGCCGCCCACAAAGGTACCGACAGGATCTACGCCGGGCACGGTGCTGGCAACGGCAATCTTACTTCTCACACCGGCTTCGCGGGCAATGCCTTTAATCTGTACAGCGCCGCTGTCCATCTCGGGCACCTCAGCCTTAAACAGCCACTCGATAAATTCCGGGCAGCCGCGAGAAACAACCAGTTGCGGGCCGCGGAAGCCGCGCTCGACATCCTTCAGGTAGACCTTGAGGCGCTGGCCTGGGTAGTAGCGCTCGCTTTGGATCTGCTCGCTCCTGGGCATGATAGCGGCGGCTTTGCCCAGCTCCATGCGCACTATGTTGCCTTCGACACGGGCAACGATACCGTTGATAACGGTGCCTATCTTGTCTTCGAATTCTGCCATAACAATCTCGCGCTCGGCTTCGCGCAGGCGCTGCAAAATAACTTGCTTGGCGGTCTGGGCGGCAACACGGCCAAAACTCTCGACCTTCTGGTGGACTTCAATAACATCATCAACCTTGGCGTTCTTCTTCATAACACCGGCTTCTTTAAGGCTGATTTCGATAAATTCGTCCTCTACCTTTTCAACCACGGTTTTGGACACAAAAGCATCTACCTCGCCGGTGTTGAGGTTCATGGTAACACGGACTTCTTGCTCGCGGTCGCCGTAATCGCGGCGGTAGGCGGCGGCCAGGGCCTGCTCTACGACATCCTGCACGACTTCTTCTGACAGGTTCTTTTCTTCGGCAATGACGCGAATGGCGGCGCCTAAGCTCTTAAGGTCAAAATCCATTTGTTTTCTCCTTCGCAGAAAAATATTTGATACTTGATATCTGATAATGAAAAACCCGACCAGCAGGCCGGGCGAACTAACCTATGGTATCACGTCCGTAGGGCGATGTAAATGCCACCACTCGTCTTCGCTCTTTTTATAGGCGTGGAACTCGCGCAGGAACATCTTGTTGTAGTCCAGTTTTTCGGCCCCGAAGTGATTTATGACCAACTGGATGACTTCATCCCAGAGGGCATGCGTTCCGGTTATCTCCGGATAATCCAGCGTGTCTTCGGACGTGCTAAACCCAACCCGGGCGCCCAGCAGTTCGTCCTCCTCAGTTACATTGACCTCGGGCAGCCTGAACTGTCGGCCGCCCATCTTCTGATTGGCTTGGTGCCACAGCAGGGATGAAATAGCCGCGCCCGGGTAGCCCAAAGACATCCCAAATCGCAGATCGGCTGGCGCCCACCAGTCCTGCAGCCACTCCTGCGGCAGCTGGCCCCGCTCCATCATTACCGCCAGGGATTGTTCGGTCTCCATGGCCCATAGGGCCAGGCCGGTGTCGGTCGGTTCGAACGGGCGCCGCCACAGCGGCACTTCGGGCGTAATAAAGCCATATTGCAGCGGGATGCGCTCAATCCCCTTAGGACTCACAAGCGAGTAGGAGCTCACCGGTTCCTTGGGGTCAAACCTGGTCTCGGGCAGCACATAGACGCCCAGGCTGCGCATAAGCTGCTCGAAGCGCTGCATACGTTTACCGGACATATCATTAGAAAAGCTAACATAGGGGCTATGGGCGCGCAGGTTGGCCAGCAGCAGGATATTGCTGTGCTGAAGCAGGTAGACAAGGTAGCCAACATCGATGCGCCGGGCCATGTCTATGCGCTTGACAGCCAGTGCCGCGGCCTTCTTGGCCGGTACGGGCGGCAGCCGGTACAGCAGCTCCCTGTATGAAGAGCCTTTGCGCTTACGTTTCATATGCCCCCAGTATAAACAACAAACCGGCCGCTTGGAAACGGCCGGTTTATCTTATTGGTGTTATTAGCGGACAAGTTGCCGCTGTTCGCTGTCGCGTGGCCATCCGAACATAGCTATCCTTTTTGTCTTTGATTTGCCATGAGCAGTTTAGCACACGAATTCCACACCGGCAAACCTGCCAGCCTGCAGAGCAGGCTGCCTGTTTG
>JBATRZ010000040.1:0-6214 GCA_049292975.1 Saccharimonadales bacterium (SeqCode)
GGATGTAGACTGCGATATAGACGCCAAACTCTGGGTTGGCACCGGCTGGAGTGCGACGATGACAACGATAGAAGCCGATAGCTCGCACTACGGTGTGGCCTGTCCTAACAACACCGGCCCGCAGCCCAGCCCGGAAGGCGCGCCTTTCAGCTACGACTTTGTCTGGAAGAACTACGCGTCCTGGCAGCGCAACTGGCGCTTCTATGACGACGCTGATACGGCAAGTACGCCCGCCACGGCGCTGGCAGCCGAGAACACAGCGCTGACCAACTTTGGCCTGCAAGAGAGCTTCCGCCTGCGCATGAACTATGCCGAACGCGGCGCCCAGCCTTCTACCGATGCGCGGCGTAAACTGCAATACACCAGCGACTGCAACCCTAATAGCACGCTTGAGGTCAACTGTACCTGGACAGATGTCGATGACATTGGCGGCACCGGCCGCTGGCGCTACCAAGATATAAGCTGCACCCCGACCGACTGTGCCGACACCACCCAGCTGGCAGGCACCGTGCTGTCTGGCAGCGGCGCCTGCACTGCGGGTAACGGCTGCGGCACATGGGTGCTGGACAAAGATGCCAGCGCGTCCGGTACCAGCATGGATCACAACAGCTCGCAGGTACAGGAATCCGAATGGATAGTTGAAGCCAACTGGCCGCTGCATCAGACAACGTACTACTTCCGTATCTGGGACGTAGACCAAGCGACGCCGCTCTACCGCGAACAAGACAGCAGTGATTGCGGCAGCGGCGGCGCCTCGGCCTGCACTTACCCGTCAATCACCACGGGTGCCTTGCCAGCCCCCACCCAGGACCAAGTGATGCGCCACGGCAGCTGGTTTAGCGGCGGCTACGAACGTCATTTTTACTGGGCAGATTAAAACCCAGCTAAAGATTATTCAGGGTGTTGCGCCACGGCGTTAGGGCCTCATGGGCATGCGACAACTCTTGCTCTAAGCCTGGTTTTGAAGCCTCCCAGAAGGCTTGGCGGTTCTGAAGCAGCTGCGTTTGGGTTGCCTGGACGGCACTTAGGAACGCATGGTACTCATCCCCCTTCAGCCGGCCCGCCGCCAGGGCTTGCTGGTAGGTTACACGCGCTGTCTCAAGCCCGCCTAAGATAGACATCATGGATGCGAATTGCTGGTCTCCGGCATAGGTCAGCCTTTCTAGCTTGCTTTTAGTGCGGGCAATGCCGCCCGCTGCCGCCTCTATGCTGGCCAGCAGGCTCTCTTGGTCATCCGGAGACAGATCTTTGGCGGCCTCGTACTCCAGGATGTTGCGCAGGCTGCGCATTACTTCGGTGTGGTAGGTGAGCACAGCTGACGCTCGCGCCAGGGCAGCATCGCCGTCCTGGATGGCTTGTATAAAAGCCGGATCGCCGGCGGCCTCGTTATAGCGCCGCACTGTCTCGTTACGAAGACGGTTGGCTGTTGGTTTTGGCAGCACCGTAGGCTCACCGGCACTGACGCTCCCGGCAGTAGCCAGCGCTTGCAGGTAACTGGCCGTAGCCCCCGCACTTCCCGGCGTGATAACGGCCGGGCCCGGCAGCTGCGTAATACTTGCATGAGCGCTGCTAAGTTGGCTGTCCAGGCCGCCGGCCGCCCGGGCAGCAGCTTCCATCTTGCCGGCCGCGGAACGCTGGGGCAGGTAGAAGTAAACCAGGAACACTACCGCCGCAACCGCAACAACAGCGGCTCCGTACCGGAGTGCCAGATTTAGCTTAATCATATGTATAACAGTATAACGCGGCCTGGTCTTAAGCGCCGGCTGGTATAATGAGTACAAGTATAAGCAAGTTGCAAGAGAGGAACATGTCCGTCCGCCCAGACTTCGCAAAACCAGCCGCGCCCCAGTCCCAGCGCATCATACACGATGTCCGGCCTGCCCGCGCGGCGTACCGGCCAGCAAGGCTTAGGCGGCGCAAGTTCAAGCGCGGCTTCAAGCTGTTCATGCTTGCTATGCTGCTGCTTATCACCGGCCTGCCGGCCCTTTTTATTATCAAGCCCTGGCATGATGATGGGGGCGGTTCCGGCGCGGCCGCTGTACCGCGGCAAAGCGTCGAAGAACTGGCGGCTATAACCACCAATGAACAGCCCGTAGTGCTATTTGTAACCGACAAGTCCAAGGTAAGCCAGCCGTTTTTAGAAGCAGCCGACAATGGCGACGAAGTCAGGCTGTACTACCAGGCAAAGAAAGCAGTGCTGTACCGGCCTTCAAGCGGCCAAGTCATAGCAACGGGCGACTTCACGCCGCCCGCGGCCAAGGTCTTCCTGCGCGCGGGTACCAATACCGCGGCAAGAGTCAAGGATGCCGAGGCCAAGCTTAAGCTATCGGCGGGCATAAACCTGGTCTCCAAGGACAAATCATCCAACACGGGCTATGCCGGCACGCTGGTGGTAGATATTTCGGGCAGGTACAAGGACCAAGCGGCACTATTGGCCAAAGCCTTAGGCGCCACCATGAGCGCCTTGCCCAAGGGCGAGACAGCCCCCGATGCCGACATCCTGGTTATTGCCGGCGCCAAATAATATGTCCAACCCTCACATCCCATTGGGGTACATGGTTGGGCTACACGATAACGCGCAGGTAGCGGTTTTTGGTGTATAGCAGGACACGCTTGGGTTTGCCAGAGGTCTTGATAAGATGCGTATGCTGGTGCGAAACCGATTTCATGCCGGAAGCCGGTGCGCGGGAGTACACATTATAGCCCCGGCTCTCGTAAGAGCCCAGCAGATCCACATATTCTATAGCCTCGTTGGCAGTGAGGTTGTTCAAGGAGACGATATGCTTCTTGGGTACGATAAGCAGATGGTCGGTTACGTCCTGCAGGTCCCAGGTGTTATACGGGAAGATATTGCGCAGAATCTTGAACGATTTTGTTTCAACTGAGTAATTGTCATCGTCTGGGTTATTGATACAAAACGCGCACGCGCCAGCCGGTTTGGCCTTTAGATGCTTCTCGTACCTGGATATCTGCTTGTGGTGCCGGGTGCCTATCATCTTATGTAGTTTTCTAACCAGTAGCTGCGGCCTGCCAAAAAGTAATTCATTACTTTCATTCTATCTTATAAACTGAGAGGACAATATGGAAATCTTGCAAGCTATCATCTTGGGCATTGTCGAAGGACTCACCGAATTCCTGCCCGTCTCCAGCACTGGCCACCTGATTGTCGCAGAAGATATGCTCGGTTACTATGACGCCAGCAAGATGTTCGCGATCGTCATCCAGATGGGAGCCATTGCCGCGGTCATGTGGTTTTACCGCCGTGACCTGCGGAGTCTTATTAAGGGATTGGTTGAAGGAGACAAGCAGGTCCGCCGCTTCTGGTTAGCCTGGATACTTGCAACTATCCCCGCCGGCATCATGGGACTGTTGTTTGATGCCCAGATTGAGGCCTATGCCATTACCGCCACGGTTGCCATTGCTTTAATTGCGGGCGGTATCGCTATCTGGCTGATAGAAAATAACCTGCGTCTTAGGCCGTCATCTAACGAGCAGCTGCAGCGTATCACCTTCAAACAGGCCATATTAGTTGGCTTGTACCAGATGCTGGCTCTAATTCCGGGTGTCTCGCGCTCTGGCGCAACCATCATGGGCGGCCTGCTGGCCGGCCTCAACCGCGTCACTGCTACGGCCTTCTCGTTCTACCTGGGTATCCCAATCCTGCTGGTAGCGGGCCTGTACAAGCTCGCCACTGGCGACGTGACCGAAGTGCCGGGCGGTATACCGGCTTTGGCGGCCGGCGTCATAGCCTCTTTTATTACGGCGCTATTCGTGGTGAGCTGGCTGTTGCGCTACGTCTCGCACCGCGATTTCAAACCGTTTGCCTATTACCGTATAGCTTTCGGCATCCTGCTGCTGGTCTTGGTAGCCGCAGGCGTCCTGGGCTAAATCGCCGGATTGCTACGAGCTTAGCGGTTGCTAGCCGGCCAAACTTTAGGGGCAGGCCCGCAAGCTGGCAGGTTTGCCGGTGTAAATGCTAAAATAAGCATAAGTATGTATCAGCACGGCAGGCGCACTAAGCGCCCTCTCAATACGGTCCTGTTCTTTGGTACCTTAGTCGTTATAGGCATTGTGGTGCTGTTGTCCTGGCTGATGGTCCGCCGCGATATTGCTAACACCACCGATCCTAAATCTACCGTGCCTATCGTTACCGAGATCGGCGATGATAAAGAAGCAACTGTCAGGCTGGATGAGCCGCTATTCACCATGGAGCTGCCCGCCGATTGGACGCTGCTAGAACGCCGCAACGAGGATTACATCAACGCCTATATTTGGCGTTCTACCAAGAAGGGTGCCGACGACCGCAAGCTGACCCTGCATATCAACATCATGCCAGCCGAACACAAGCTGGTCCGCATGCAGCCGCTCACGGTGAATGGTGACAAGTTCATGCTGGGTAATGTCTCAGACGATTGTGTCAATTTTGCGGGCGGGGCTGGCCGCACCCAGGCTAGCCCCAGCGGCAATGCGCCGTTTGAAGCCAAGTGGGAGAACGTCACCTTTATGTGCGATCCCATCACCACCAACCAGACTATAGGCACCGGCACGGTAGAGGGCGGTATTGCCGCGCGTGCCGGCCGCAGCACCTTCTTCTTTTTTTACGAAGATCACAACATCAAGCCGGACAACACCATACTGCGGCGGGCGCTAGAGAGCTTCCACGCCAAATAAACTCTCAATAGGGGCAGCCCGGGCATCAGGTTCTACCGGCGACTGGCGCAGCCCGGCGACTGGTTTTACTAGCCGCAAGCCAGAACCGGAGTGCCTAGGCTAGTATCGTTTCCAGAAGTGCTGGTTTTTGTGGACAACAGTACCCTGATGCGTGGCATCGAAAGAGTATAAATTGGGCCACAGCCAACCGTAATGTTTGTGGTAAGCACCATAGGCAGTGCCATTGGTGTATAAGCCGAAAGCGTCGTTCCACCGGGCGTCTGAGATGGACTTGTGCAACGAAGCATCGGTGTCGGCAGCACAGGTGGCTGCAGCCTGGTAGCCGCTGAAGGCGGTAAAGTTGTGGTTCCAGAGTGCATCATGGACTGCCCGGTGATCGGCGTGTGCATATTGCTTGCAAACCGATGTGGTGGTTTTCATGTTGGAAAACGAAGCGCCAAGCAGATTACTGGACGAAATGTTGGTAGGAACCCCAAGAGTTGTCTTGTTATTCATGACGATGTCTATAGCCCATTTGGCTTCTTCTTTGGTCACATCGCCGTCACCTAGATTAAAGAAGATGAATCGCCCGTAGGTGCCGCCGCTGTACACAAGAGCAGACCGGTCGGTGATGGCCGTGCCGCCACAGACTGGTAATTGTGTGCCGTTGTGATTATCGCACCGCTGTACATTAACACCATTGGCGGGGAACTGGACGGATTGTTTGTAAAACACCGGGTCTGATGGCAAAGTTGCGTCAGTATTGTTCATCTGGCTAAAGAAATTCAATGTGCTGCTGATCCTGGCGGTTTCGCAGGACTGCGTCCACTTGCTGCCAGGGATGGGGCTGGGAGCGAGTTCGCCTTTTGTAGTGTTAAGGCCGGACAGGTTGCTTGAGCAGTAGCCCGTCTCTTCGCCGCGGGTCAGGTAGATGAACAGCTTGTAATCGCCTGGGGTGTCTTGGATCATAGACCAGGCTTCTAGCTCATCGTCTTCATGCGGTACGACTACCCAGCTGATTTTTGTTGGAGAAGCCGCTCTAGAAAAAGCCTGGGTTGCCAGGCCGATTAACCCAAAAGCAGCAACTGTTGCCATCAAAGGTATGTATTTTTTGAACTTAACAGATCTGATAGTTTGTTTTTTATTTTGCTTGATTTTCATTTTTGTATCCTTGAAAACTATTGTATTACAACCTATTGCTGCATACAAGGCCAGGATAGTTGTTGGTGTAATTTCTCTTGACGGCTCTTGATGTGTTATCTTTTTTGTTTAGTTGGATTACGGGCTAGAAAAGTGAAGTCGCGGGGTGTTAAGCGTGTCCTTGCACTACCCGGGCAGGGTTTAGCAGGCGTATTCCGGTAGTAATGCCTTTTGCACAATCCTTAACCGGTCTGGAGTATACTGGAACGTAAGGAAGAGGGGAAACTATGAACGAAGATACTACAATGCCCGTAGCCAAGCCGAAAGCTAACGGACTGACCGTAAGTTGGCGGCTGCTGGCAATCGTGCTGCTTATCATTATTGCTGTCATGCTGGCCATCTGGCGGCCTTGGCAAGCCGGTAC
>JBATRZ010000041.1:0-35219 GCA_049292975.1 Saccharimonadales bacterium (SeqCode)
GCTGATGACTTCCCCGCTTACCCGTTCTACATCGGCAGCTGGCAGGTCTATTTTATTAAGCACCGGTATAATCTCGAGATTCGCTGCTATAGCCAGATAAACATTGGCCAGCGTCTGCGCCTGTATGCCCTGGCTGGCATCTACCACCAAGATGGCACCCTCGCAGGCCTCAAGGCTGCGCGACACCTCGTAACTGAAATCCACGTGACCGGGGGTATCTATCAGGTTAAGCTCATACTCAACCATGTGCGATGCGCCATATGCGATGCGCGAAACATTGGCCATTGGCGATGAGCTATGGGGCTGCAATTGCCCATTGCTATTTGCTAATTTTTCGCCCATGGCTATTTGCTCATTGCTCATTGCCCGCCGGTACTTCATGCGCACCGGCGCCAGCTTGATGGTAATGCCGCGTTCGCGCTCCAGATCCATCTTGTCCAGCAGCTGGGCTTTCATATCACGCTTCTGTACCGTGCCGGTCAGTTCCAGCAAGCGGTCGGCCAGCGTAGATTTGCCGTGGTCGATGTGCGCGATGATGCAGAAGTTACGGATATGATCTTGGTTCATAGAGGACTAATTATAACAGAGGTAGTAAGAAGTTAAAAGGAGGGGAGCATGTATAATCTTCTGGCCTATTCTGCACGGCCGCGTTAAAAGCGCAGAAGCTTACCAGTCAATCTTCACGGGTCGCAACACGAATCTGCCCGCCTGGCGCAGTTTGCGTACCACCGGCACGGCCTCTTCCAGGCTGAAGAGCGATGACATGCCTATGTGTACCGTGGCAGTAACCGATGCGATCAAAAACAGCTTGAAGCCAAGGGTGATAAAACCCGTATCGCCCGACTGCAGCGGGAACAGATTAACCATAATATAGGTTGCCACCACGCTAAAGCCTGTAACCGACATGATACGCCAGATACCGCCCCAGAAGACACGGTCGAACAGGCGGTGGTCCTTAATAAGCATGATGCTGAACAGGATTGCAACTTCAGAGGCAGCCACGATACTCTGCGCCATGGCCAGCCCTGACACGCCGTAATTCCAGGGGCGCGAGAGGTTCCAGGCCAGCACGATGTTAAGGGCGATGGCAAAGACGGATACGATAAGCGGCGTCCAGGTGTCCTTCTGGGCATAGAAGTAGCGCGAGATGATGGCATACAGCACACGGAAAAAGATTGCCGCGCACAAGAAGCCGAAGATAGCGGCTATTTCCGGCGCGTCCTTGGCAAAGATGATACGCGCCAGGTAGCCGCGGGCAAAGAAGCAGATAACCACCACCGGCACCGTAATCCAGACCATGATGCGCAGGATCTGCAGGAACTCCTTGCGGAACAGATCGGTCCGCCCCTGGGCCAGCCGCTCACTCATCGCTGGGAAGGCGGCCGTAGAGATGGTCGAGCCTATCAGCAAAATTGGCGCGGTGTGCAGCGTATAGGCATTCTCATAAAAGCTAAGATAACTAGTGCCAAGACGGGATGCAAAATTGGTCTCTACCACCGAGTTGATGGAATCAAGTCCCTGATCTACGCTTCTAGGCGGCAGCTGGCGCATAATCTTGCGGAAATCGGCCGATGACCAGTTGATGATCGGCCGCCAGCGGAAGTTAAGCCCGCCATTGCCAAAAAACACCACTACTACCTGCAAGATGGCGCCTATTAGGGCACCGAGCCCAAGCCCCACCAGGCCTATGTTGTCCTTGAACACGAATATGCTCGTAATTATTGCCAAGTTATAGATGATCGGACCGATAGCATAGAAAAAGAAGCGGCCGAAGGTCTGCTGGGTAGCCGTCATGATGCCCGCGACCGTGAAGAGCAGCGGGTTAAACGCCACCAGGCGCATCATGATGACTGCGTTGTGCAGCTGCGCCGGCTCCATATTCGGCGCCACGATATGCTTGATCAGCGGTCCGGCGAAGATGAATATCAAGATGCCCACGAAGGCCATGACCAGGGCCAGCAAGTTAAGCAGCGAGGTAGAAAGTTCCCACACGCCCTTGCGGTCGTGCCGCTCCATATGATCCGCCAGGACAGGTATGAAGGCCACGCCCAGGGCACCGGCGGCGACGGTGTAAAAAAAGAAGTCTGGAATCTTGAAAGCCGCAAAGAACGCATCGGTGCTCTCGGGACCGAAAGCGCTGAAGTTGGCATTGACAAGCTTAACGCGCAGGAAGCCAAGTACCTGCCCTATCAACGAGGTCGCTACCAGCAGGGCGGCGGCACCGCCGACGCTCAGGCGCCCTCGGGCGCGGCTTAGGATTTGGCCTTTCACCCTGCAGGACTCCGCTTAACCGTCTGATGTATATTGAGCGGTAGAAGCAGGCAGCAGGATTCAGCCGTCAACCAAATATTGTAAATTTTTTGGAGTCTGACGGGGTTCATCACCATCATTATATGCGAGCTCTTATGAGGTAGCCAGTGTGAACTTAGCGGTTTTTTTGGGCAATGGCTTATTATATGCTCATGTTTATCCGTAACCTGAAGGCGCAGATTGATACCTATGTCCAGAACAAGACCTGGTATTGGTATGTCCCGGTGTGGCTTTTTGGATGGTATTTGTTCATTAATCTGCTTAGTTTTGATCTGGGGGGCGATATGCCCTTCATTATCAGTATCGCGTATGGTGCCAACTTCATCCTTCACGAGGCCGCCCATTTGGCAACAGCTTTTTTGCCCGATATATTAGTGTCGGCGGCTGGCTCGGCCGCCGAGCTACTGCTGGGCATGTTGCTGATTATTATCGGCATTAGGGGCAAAACGTACTTTGCCAGCCTGTTCGGGTTCCTATGGTTCATGCTTGCCACCCAAAGCGTAGCCGATTACATAGCAGATGCCCGCACCCAAGCGCTGCCTCTGGTGAGTTTTGGCGGCGGTGATCCCATGCACGACTGGAACTTTATCCTGGGAGAACTAGGCCTGCTCGGCCAGGAAGCCATGCTAGCTGCCATACTGCGGGCTGTGGGCATAGCTGTTGGGCTATTTGGCCTAGTCTTCAGCGGCTGGATTATTTACAAGATAGCCGCCGCCAAGCCCGCGCCCCAGATGAGCAATGATGAAGCCCAGTTGCTGCACGAGACCGCCCAGAGCAAGGGCCTGCACGCGGCACCGCCAGAACATTTCAAACAGGTCAAAGGAGACCTGTATCCCACTGCCTACAAAGGCCCCCTGGCCGCCCCCAACCGGACCGAAGCAGACAAACCAGAAACCAAAGGGTCGGACCCTTTATAATTGAAAAATGTGGTGTAATATCTTGACAATTTAATGCGTTTATGCTAATATGTATAGGTTTTTAGGTGAGATTACTCCCTGAAAACGCAATTTTACAAGCTCTCTGTTACACCCCTGTCAATTTACCCCACGGACCAAGTCCCGCGGGGACCCCGCTCAAGGGTATTGCTCCTATTTGTAGCTGGAATATAGCTCACGATTATTATCGTGATTTGTATTCCAGTTACGAAAATTGGCGAAAGCCACCAACAAAGGAGCAATAATATGACAACCAAAGCCATCACTGCAAACAACAACCTCAACGAGAAGTTAAGGCCATATATGCGATACCTGTTCGGTATTACATATCTGTGCTATTTAAGTGGAATGGTGCTGATCTTCGGATCAGTCACCAAGCCAACCGAGGACCGCAGTACGGTCATCGCCGTAGGCGTCATATTCCTCGTTTTTGCGGGCGTATTGATGTCATTGATCTTCGTGATCAATCACATCGTAAAAGCCATAGACCCGCCAGAAGGGCCCGACCGGTGAGTTACCACTGACCGGAGGCCATGACCAACAAATCGAAGCGCTGTGCGAGCTAGCCGCGAGTTGCATGACTTTAACGACTGGGGTTCCCTCAGATCGTCAAGGACTACGCACTTGCCTGGCCACAGGGTGACAGAGAGCTTACGCGGGAGCGGAGACAGGAAAGGTTAAAGACTTGAATGGCAAAGCGCCGTTCGTCCCACAACCCCACCCTGACTCCAATCCCGCAAGCTCCATAGCAGACAATGCTAGGGTCAGACCCTAGCATGTACAAGGTTGAACCTTGTACAGTTGTCTTCTGCGGAGCTTATATAAATTTCAAATCGTCTTTAGCGATTTGTCCATGGGCTTCTTGGCCATTCAAAATGACTCCTGATTTGGGCGTTGTTCAAAACTACAAGTTATGCCAAGCACGTGTTTAAGCCCTTCTTCTGCTTCTAAAGATAGAAAGAAGAAGGGTGAGTAGTGCCAAATTCGTAGCACTTTTGCGGTGCAGCGGGCTATGCTCGCTGACGGGCAAAAGTTACCTCTCTGTGGCCTTGTAAGTTTTGACAACTGGCCAAGTCAAGAGCCGTTTTGGGCCGAGTCTTTTGGGTTACCTTTTTGTCGGCACAAAAAGGTAACAATTTGCTTCCTTATTTAAAGAAGTTAATAGAGAGCCGCTTCCTTGGGCATCTTAGACCCCTCCAAAATAGCCAGCACCTCTTCGGCTTCAACGGTTTCTTTCTTAAGCAGCGCGTCTTTGAGTTCTTCGAGGTTGGCCAGGTTAGATCTGATGACGCTGCTGGCGCGGGCTGCCGCCTCGGTAATCAGGCTTTCTACTTCGTCGTCAATGAGCTTGGCAGTCTCATCTGAATACTGGCGCTCATGCACCATGCGCTCCAGCATCATGCCCTCTTCGACGTGGAACACCTGGTTACGCAGCTTACCCTTGCCCATACCTTGGTTCAGCACCATCTCGCGGGCCAGTTCGGCCGCCTTCTGCAAATCGGATCCCGCACCAGTAGTCACACGATCGGTGCCATATTTTACTTCCTCGGCGATACGGCCGCCCAGCATGCGGGCCAGCACATCCTTGTACTCTACGATGCTGTGGTAGCTCTTGTCTTCTGGCGGAATAAACCAGGTCACGCCGCCGGTACTGCCGCGCGGGATTATGGTTACCTTGTGCACTTGGTCGCTGTCAGGCAGGACATGGCCAACTATGGCGTGGCCAGCCTCATGGTAAGCGGTAAGCTCTTTTTCTTTTTCTGACATAATTTTGCTTTTTCGCTCAGGACCGATGGCAACCTTCTCGAAGGCAGCCGTGACATCGGCGTTGGTGATTTCCTTGCGGTTGTCACGCGCGGTCAGGATAGCTGCTTCGTTGGCTATGTTCTGCAGGTCGGCACCGCTGCTGCCGGCTGATTTTGCAGCCAGGGCGTCCAGATCTACATTCTTGCTGAGCGGTTTCTTGGCAAAGTGGATCTTCAGGATCGCCTCGCGGTCCTTGCGGTCCGGCAGGCCGATGTTAACGCGGCGGTCAAAGCGGCCGGGACGCAGCAGGGCTGGATCCAGCACGTCAGCGCGGTTGGTCGCAGCCAGTACGATTACATTGGCGCCTTGTTCAAAGCCGTCCATCTCAACCAGTATTTGGTTTAGGGTCTGTTCGCGCTCGTCGTGTCCGCCGCCCATGCCGCTTCCGCGCTTGCGGCCGACTGCATCAATCTCGTCTACAAATATAATGCAAGGCGCGTTCTTTTTGGCCTTGGCAAATAAATCGCGCACCCGTGAGGCGCCTACGCCTACGAACATCTCCACGAATTCCGAACCGCTGATGCTGAAAAACGGTGCGTTAGCCTCGCCTGCCACGGCGCGGGCCAGCATAGTCTTACCGGTACCGGGAGGGCCTATCAGCAGCACACCTTTAGGAATCTTGGCGCCTAATTCTTCAAACTTCTTGGGGAACTTCAAAAACTCAACGACTTCCTGCAGATCCTGCTTGGCCTCGTCCGAGCCGGCGATGTCCTTGAAGGTAACTTTGTCTTTCTCGTTGCCGTACAGGCGGGCCCGTGATTTGCCGAACGATAACGCCTGGTTACCTTGTCCTTGGGCGCTCCTGAGCATAAAGAACAAGATAAAACCTATCAGAATTACCGGCAGCAGCGAGATGCCCAGCTGCGCCCAGATACCCCCGCCTTCGGACGGGGTCTTGAACTGTACAACGACTTTGCTGGTATCAAGGCCGTCATCGGCCAGGGTCGCATTGGGATCGCGCTGTGACGACAGGGTCGCTTTGTCTTTGTCATTCTCGGTAATTTCTACTTCGGGGCCGGATATGACCCATTTATCATGCTTGCCATCGTTAGCGTCCGATACAGCTTGGCTGTACGGAATTTCCTTGAGCTGGCTTGGCTGGTTGTAGGCGGCAAAGATAACTGCACCAATTAAAAGTAACATAGCTACAAAGCCGATGTTCTTGATGCCCTGCTTGGTCTTATCCCCCCCTGGTTTTTTCGAACGAAACGGTTTTTTCTCCATAACACTCCATTATACAGATGGAACGGTTTTGTTTAAACTGTTTTAAACTCGGCTTTTGTCTTGCTAAAGGCTACTTTACTGGTTGAATCCAGTAAAAGCTCGGTGTTGGGCCTTGCGGTACGGATAGAGACAGTCAGGCGGTCTACCAGCCAGCGGCTGAGCTGCCGCTTGCCGTTGGCCCGCAGCCACTCGGCTACCAGCTCGGCCGCCACGGCGTACGGCAGGATTGCCACGTCCATGCGCCGCAAAACTTTCCGGCTGGGCTGCATGTGCAAGATGGTTTCCAGCTGTGTATCGATAGCTTGGTTCAGGTCGCGCTGGCGCTTAAGCAGCGCGACCAGCTTGTGATAATCGGTCTTTGATTTGGCCTTTGCCTTGGGTACGATGGTGTGCCGAACATAGTTGCGCTTGTAATCCTGGTTGGTGTTGGTGCTGTCTTCGTGCCAGGTTAGGCCGTTTGCTTCGGCGTAAGCCCGCAGGCGGCTTTTTGGCACATGGGCAACGGGCCGGATGATGCCGTCTTGGCTTTTAAGCGATGTCAGGCCCTTGCGGCCGGTGCCGCGCATCAAGTTTAAAATAGCCGTCTCGACCACGTCATCCAGGTGATGTGCCGTAACAATGCCCCGCGCATCAGCATGCTGTTGGACCTTGCGCAGGAAGGCATAGCGCGCTTCGCGGGCGGCGGCTTCGCTTGCCTCAGGACCGAGCGATCCTTCTTCAAACACAAACGGCAGCTTGTGGCGCACCGCTTCCTCATGCACCAGCTGCCGGTCTATGTGCGAGGCATCGCGGATGCCATGGTCAAAGTGCGCTACGGTAAAATGCACGTCCGAGCCCTTACGCGGATACAGCTTGGCCAGCATATCAAGCAGAGCTATTGAATCCACACCGCCGCTGA
This sequence comes from Saccharimonadales bacterium (SeqCode), assembly GCA_049292975.1. Classification (GTDB taxonomy): domain Bacteria; phylum Patescibacteriota; class Saccharimonadia; order Saccharimonadales; family JACDBH01; genus JBGSWE01. Next base: position 7,174 of record JBATRZ010000041.1, read on the forward strand.
CAGCTACAATGTAATGCCCGGGTTCCAGCCTGATAGTCTTGGTAATATCCATTGCTTATATACTATACACGCATCCCGCACCGGCAAACCTGCCGTCTGACGCGGCCAGGCACCGGTTTGCGTCTTGACCATCCTGGCCTCTGGCCGCAGTGTGTCCGGCCGTGTTTCCGCCGCGTTATAGGGGTAAGGCCCTTTTCTGGCGAGTTCGATGATGCGGCCTGGAAATCCCAAGCCTTACCTGGCGCCCAGCTCCCCTAAAGCGCTGGCCAACAGGGGCATAACATGCTACACTGACCCCTGTCTTTACGGCGATGTAGCTCAGTTGGTTAGAGCACAGGACTCATAAGCCTGGGGTCACTGGTTCAAATCCAGTCATCGCTACCAATAAAAACTCCCGTCCCTGCACGGGATTTTTTATATCTATCCCTGTTTGTGGCAAAAAACCCTTCAAAATGTTGCCTTATCACTCTATAATCAGGAGCAGCATGGTACTAAAGTGCCTGGGAGTATGATAACCAAAGACTATTGCAGGGACTGTACATTCAAACCTGCCTGGAGGAACGGATAACCTATGGGGCTTTTCGATAAGATCAAAGACAACGCACGGGACCTAAGCATGAAGGCTATTGATGCCACGCGTGAATACGTCGATGAAGAACCGGCGCAAGGCGTTATAGCACCTTCGGCCGCACCGGCTGCCGTACCAAAGCCTGCCGCTAAAAAAACCGTCCCAGAAGCTGCAGAAGAAGAACAAGTACCGGTAGGCAAGATACTTTCTGACGTAGAGGAGGCCTTTGAGGCAGAAGCCCTTGAAGTTACCGCCCCCGAAGAAGAGTTGCCAGCCGGGATAAAGCTGCCCGAGGCCGTGGTGACCAAGCCCGAAAAACCAGCCTCTGCAGCAAAGCCAAAGCAGGACGAACCACAAACCGGGGAAGCCAGCAACGAGGATTCCGGGGACGACTCTGAGGCTGAAGGTTACGTACCTTATTACAAGCAGAAGCCAAACTCCGGCAAAAAGCCCTCAGAGGCTACCAAGCCGCCCAAGCCTACGGCCAATGTGGATGTCAAGCCGCAGAAGGTAACAGATCCCGAGAAGCGCGCCATGCTGTCCCGCGAGCGGACAGCTATCATCGAACTCGCCAACCAGCGCCGCATGGAAGGTAAAACGCCCCTGTTTACCACCAGCCATCTCAATTTCAAGATCCGCGTCTACGTAGACCGTGTCGAATACAGCGGCACGTTCGGCAAGACAGTATTGCCCGTAAACCAGATAGCCTGGATACGCCTGCGGCACGGCGGCACCGGCGTGATACTCGAAACTGTTGGTGAAAAGAAGGTCGTCATGGTCGTTAGCCAGCGCGACCGCCTGGCATTAGCCGATGCTGTCATGAAAATGCAGGCCCTGGTGCCGACAGTGCAGAAGTTCAAAGACAACAAAACCGTGCGGCTTGACGTACTAGAAAAGGCTACCGAAGACGTAGATGATATCGAGCGCATTGCCAAGCTGTACAAGCGCGGCCTGATTACCAAAGAAGAGTTTGAACTCAAGAAGAAGCAGATACTGAAAATATAGGGGGAAACCATTCGTAGCCCCAGCCCGGTAGTGAGCCGCCGCTAGTATTTTTTTCAGGAAAAAATACTTTGTTTTGCCTTGCAAAACTGAGCGACGGTCTACGACCGGGTGGGGACCCTCAGGATAGGTTTCCCTACCTTGCCCCATGAAACAGGTTTCATGGGGACCCCGTTACCGCGCAGGCAAAATCATAGATTCTGTCTGGCTGTTCCTTCCAAAAAAGCTGATACAAACGAAACAGAGCCAAGCTCTGATTTCATCTGTAGATAGATATGCAAACAGGGTCAGAATTTACTTCTGCCCTGTTTGCTTCCTTATTTCGGGAAGAGCAGTCCGAGTTCGCATGAGCGAACCCGGCACGACTAGGGTCCCCACAGAACCCGTTCTGTGGGATAGGGTGAGAAACCAGGGCCGGAGGTTCCCTTTGCCCTGGTTACCAGGCGCAAAGGGCCGCGCATGGGTGTCTCATTTACAACCGGGCGAGTTCTTTATCGATTGCTAGTATTGCTGAATCGCTGGTTGGCAATAGTTCATATTGTATGCCGGAAAGCATTACTTGTCCTTTTGTTAAGTTGTTTTTGTTTTGTCATGACAATAGCTACATTATATCAAACATTAGCATTTTTGTCAATATTATTTATGGTTATGTATCTGTGATGCTTGTCTTACCCCTGGATTGCAGTTGCTATTTTTCGGTAATAGTGCTTTACTTATGCTTGCAGGTATACATCTGTTCTTAGTCAATGAAAGTTCGCCTCCAACTCTTAACGCGGAGCCAGAGTTCTAGCACATAAGACGGAAAATTATGGTCGATAGAAGGTACTCTGCGTTAATAAATAATCCATAAGGATTAAGATGTACAAACTATTCGTAGGCGGCCTGCCGTTTTCTACCACCGAAGATGAGCTTCGCGACGCGTTCGCAGCTCATGGTGCCGTAGCATCAGCAGTTGTCGTCAAAGACCGCGACACCGGTCGCAGCAAAGGTTTTGGCTTCGTCGAGTTTGAAAGCGACGACGAAGGCAAGGCCGCCGAGAAGGCCCTGAACGGGTCTGACATGGGCGGCCGCTCAATCACCGTGAACGAAGCTCGTCCACGCGAAGAGCGCCCACGCCGCGATTTCGGCGGTGGTGACCGCGGTCAGCGCAGCTGGTAATCCGGCACGTGCACCAAAAATACCCCTCATCCGAGGGGTATTTTTATTTACCTTGCTCAAGCCTAACGGTTTCTACGCTTGAGCTAATTTGGTTGAGCCGCCGAGGAGCGCAAGCTAACTGTATTTCAATACTGCTAGCGAGCACCTTCAGGCGGTAAGGCCAAAATAGCTGGGCGTAGGAAGCGCCGTTAGTTCTTGCGAAGAGCCAGGCCGATGCCGGCGATGCCTAATACGGCAGCGGCGATGCCTACGTACAGGGCGCGGTCCGCTGCCTCATCGGCGTCGGCGGCGGCCTGTGCCGTGCGGCGTGCCTGCACCTCAGCCTCAGTTTCGGTCACTACCTTTGTAACCGAGAACGGGCCGCTATTGGTGCCCTCTTGTTGGCTGTTTTCCGCTTGATCCCAGGCTACAACAGTACCATCTGCGTACGTCTGGTAGGCCTTCCACTGCAGCTCGGCCGCATTGCCGGGCACTTTGGCGCTAAAGGAAAACTCGTCGCGGAAACCAGCTGGAATCGAGTTTCCAGACCATGTGATGGAAGTTATGATAGCTGCTTCGCCTTCGCCGGTTTTCCCGGTATTGACAGTCCAATTAGCTTTGAGGGTTGGCGACACATATTGCAGGCCTTCCGGCACAAGCAACTTGACTGAGGTAGTGGGGATTGCTTTCTCTACCGGCACGCCGATGGTGAACGTAGTAAAAGAAGCCGTCTTTACCTCGGCGGGACGCACCACGACATGGGCGGAAGCGCTGCCCGCCATTACCAGGCTGGCTGTCATTGCAGCTGAAACCACTAGCCATGTTCGTTTGATAATCCGTGACATATTACTCTCCTTTTACTTATCCTTAGTATAACTTAGGATTGCCTGGCGGCGGGCTGCTGCCGCTACCAGTACGGCAGCCAGGGACGTAATGCTCATGACCAGCCCAGCTTCGGCCCATGCAAACCGCGGCTGGTCCAGAGGCGACACAGCGGTACCGCGGGTAACGCGCATATCGTAGGCAAATATCACCGGGTCATCTGCCGCCGCTTGGTTGGCTGGGTCGTACCCCAGATAGGCATGCAGCTCAATAGTATATGCTCCTTGCGACGGAAAAACATAGCTTGCCGCAACCGACCGTTCACCGGCCGAACGCGTAGCCGCTACATCCTGCGACCCGTCATTGATGACGTACATAAGGTAATTGGCTTCCTCCGTACTGGGCGCACTATCCTCCAGTTCAAAATAGAATTCTGCCGTTTCGCCGGCTATGGGATCATCATCTGGCGTCACGTGCATAACCGCGCCGCTTGTGCCGCTCTTATCCCGGAAGAATACGTGAGCAGAGGCTTTTGCAGGCAAAACCAGGGCGAGTATGACAACCAGAGCTGCGCCTAGCTTTTTCATCAATGCCGGCTGCCTGCACCGGTATGCGTTTCGTGGTGGCCGTCTACTAATCTTGGCAGGTAAGCTATGGCAGCGACGGACCAGGCAAAAAATGTGACGAAGAAGAACGCTAGCAACAGATTGCCCGTCTCTTTCAGGCGGCGGCGCAGATTGGTTGCAGCACGGTAAGATTCGAGCCCTGCCAGGAATACCAGCAAACAAAAGAATCCCCAGCGTACCCAGGCGTAGGCGGTATGGGTACCTATCATCCAAACATGCAGGAACACCAGAATTGCCGCTGTGTAGCCGCAGCGATGCAGCCACTTCCAGCGCGGGAATGTCAGTATCCTAGTGATGCTGTCGAATGAAGTGGCCGCCATGAGCAGCAGGAACAGCAGCGCGATACTGCCCATCAACACCGCCTGCTGGAAGCGTGCCGGCAGCAGTAATATATTGCCCAGGCCCCCGATTTGGCCGTAGAGGCCAGCCAGCATGTGCAATAGCGCGAAGTAAGCCGCCGAGACGCCAAGCGCCCGGCGCGCGTAAAGGTATTGCTTCATAGTTCCTTCACGGCCAAAAATGCTGCTGAGGGGTGTGGCTAGCAGGGCCAGGTACCAGAAAAAAAGCGCAGTAAAGCCGTATATCTGCTGGACACGGATCATATATAGCGCAGTGCTGGCGATGGCAGTGCGCAAGTAGCAGGCAACCAGTACGCTTAAGATGAAGGCAATCAGCAATATATAGAAGCGGCTGTTACTCACAAACAGCCCCGGCCGCTGGCCTTTAGCGATCAAGCTCCTGCCCTGTTTTGTATCTGTCATACTGTACTTATTAGTATAGCCACCTGGCTTATTTTGGCACAATCAATTTGCTTATGCTGTTCTGGTGAGACTGTGCCGGAGTGCCGTTCGGAGGACTGTACATGGTGGCGCTAGACTTCGGCGCTTAGTTTTTGTTCCAGGAGATCAATATCTGAAATAGCAATGCCTTTGCGGCCCGCTATAATCAGTCCGTCCTGTCCTAGCTTGCGAACTTCGCGGCTAACCGTTTCTCGCGTCAAACCTGCCCGGCCAGCCAGGTCGCCCTCGTTAATAGCGATGTTATAGCCGCCTTCTTTATTCTTGACTCCAAAGCGGCGGCACTCTATAAGCAGCTCGTAGAGTATCCGGCTCTTGGCGCTGCCAGACATCAGATGGTACATCCTGCCTAAGACTCCGTCCATGCCGCTGTAAACCCGGGCCAGCAGATCAAGCAGTACGTCGGGATTATCCTTTAGGAATGCTATCGTGTCACCCGGGGGTGCCAGATATGCCTGTGTTTCGGTTTCGGTTTCAAAGAAATATTGGTTCGGCCTCTTTGACAGCACCGGCAGCATCGGGAAAAAGGCTCCCGGCTTAAAAACATTTAGCACTACCTCGTCACCGCGAAATGACACGTTATACTGGCGAACCCTGCCTGATACCAGGTAGAAAATAAATGCCGGTTCATCGCCCGAGTGTACTAGTATTTGCCCCTTGGGATAATTGCGCACGGCGTACCTAGAAAAAAACGCGTCCAGCTTGTCAGAAACTCCGCTTTTCATATTGTTATCATACAGCAGAATCCATACCGCGCCGCCTCATCTGTGCGCGAAATCACAGCCCGGGGTACTGTGTTGGATACGGTAAAACTATCTGCCGGAGGCTAAGTGCAAGACACGGGTTGCACCGCGGGTTAATTGTGCTTGGGTTTTGGGGGCAGCTTGCTGCCGGCTTTACGGGCCTGAGCTATTCCGGCCGCAATGGCCTGATCGCGGCTTTCGAATTTGCCTTCGTGCTTGTACTCGTGCAGGCTCTGCTCTATTTTGCCTACAGCGATCTTGCCGTACTTTGCCATTGCCAGCTCCCTTCGGTTTTATAATCCCAGCTTATTCCCGGGCGCTAGCTACTTCTGTAAGTTATTCCACTTAGCCGTGTTTTTGCCCCGGCGCCGTGCCGTCTTGGTTGCCTATAAATTAAAGGGGGCGGAACTGCCTAGTCCCTAATCTTGGTCATCATCTTGAGATTTGACAAATAATGCCTTGGTTCAGTATTGGGGTGGCTTCGCAAATAGAGCATGTGCTTGTCGATAAAGGGTATGAGATTGTCAGGGTAATGTTCGGTATCAAGACTAAAGCTTGGCTCGGTCCGGTAGCTATCGTCCAGCACCATAGCATGAAGTACCTTGACCGCTTCCACACCTTCTTCGCTCGTTAAAAAATTTGGCTTCTTCTTGTATGTAGACATACTAACTCTTTGCCTGCTTGGGTTTTTTGATTTCCTTGCGACCCCTATCTTTAGCCATACTTCTAGTATAGGCCTGATATTGACATGAGCCTAATTTCATATTAGATAATATTTTTAGCACTGAATGGTAACGAGGGCCCGGGACAGCGCACATCTGCAGCCGCGCTTGAGACTAGGGTAGTTCCTGTGCGCGGCTTTTATGACCGGTCCGAGGAACCTTCAGCCGGGCCAAGGCTCGTATGGGTCTAGGCTAAAGTCCAAACCTATCACCAATAAAGCACTGCCTTGAGGTAATTTTTTCTTAGGCTGCCGGTGGTCTTATTACTGGCAAGTGAGCAGACTCCGCTATTCCCAGCGCCAGTTGACTATTTCGGGCATGTCGACGCCATGGATTTTGATGTAATTGGCATGCTCGACTAGTTTCTCCTGCATCAGCAGCTTTAGCCGTCCGGCCTCTTCCGATTCCAGATGCAGGCGCTCTATGACATCCAGCACCAGATGAAAACGGTCCATATCGTTGAGCACCGTCATATCGAAAGCGGTTGTGATGGTGCCCTCCTCTTTGTAGCCGCGGACGTGCAAATGCTTGTTGCTGCGGCGGTAAGTCAGGCGGTGGATCAGCCATGGGTAACCGTGGAAAGCGAATATGATGTTCTTGTCGTTGGTGAAGATGTCTTCGTACTCAGGATCACTAAGGCCGTGGGGGTGCTCGTCCCGGGGCTGTAATCGCATCAGATCGACAACGTTTACAACTCTTAGTTTGAGCTGCGGCAAATGCTGGCGCAGTATCGACACCGCCGCCAATATTTCGAGCGTCGGTACGTCGCCGGCCGATGCCATTACTGCGTCCGGTTCATCGCCGCCGTCATTACTGGCCCAATCCCAGACACTGACGCCGCGGGAGCAATGCAGCTCGGCCTCTTCCATAGTCAGCCATTGCGGCGCAGCGTGCTTGCCGGCGATGGTCAGGTTTATATAATTGCGGGTCTTTAGGCAGTGGTTGGTCACTGATAGCAGCGTGTTGGCATCGGGCGGCAGGTAGATACGGATGGTGGCTGATTTCTTATTGACCATGTGATCGATAAACCCTGGATCTTGATGGGTAAAACCATTGTGATCCTGACGCCAGACATGCGACGTTAGCAAATAGTTCAATGAGGGGATATCATTCCGCCATGGCAGCTCGGACGACATTTTAAGCCACTTGGCGTGCTGGTTGAGCATCGAGTCTACTATACGGATGAAAGCTTCGTAGCTATGGAAAATCCCGTGACGGCCGGTTAGCAGATAGCCCTCCAGCCAGCCTTGAGCCATATGCTCGCTGAGCATCGAGTCCATTATGGCGCCCTGGGTGGCCAGATGCTCATCTGTCGCCTTAACCCGCGCTAACCATTGGCGGCTGGTAGTCTCGAGCACTGCTTCCAGCCGGTTAGAGACTAGTTCGTCCGGGCCGAAGAGGCGGAACATGTGGTGCTCGTCATTGAGCTTTATGACATCACGCAAGTAGGGACCGGCCGCGTGGACGCTGCCCTCGTTGGCGACGCCCCGGTATTCTACCGGCACTTCGTATTCGCGGAAGTCCGGCAGGCGCAGCTCGCGCAGCTGGGCACCACCATTGGCGTTCTCATTCGCACCCATGGCCAGGTCTGAAGGCGGCGCCAGCATAGCGATTTCTTCTTTCAGCTTGCCGGCCGGGTCGAAGAGTTCGTCGGGCCGGTAGCTTTGCAGCCAGTCTTCCAGGACTTTCAGGTTATCCGGATGTTGCTCGTCGACCGCCAGGGGCACCTGGTGGGCCCGGAAGTTGTTCTCTATTGCAAATCCATCTACTAGCTTAGGACCCGTCCAGCCCTTGGGCGAAGCTAGGATAATCATCGGCCAGCGCGGACGGGTGGTGTCTCCGTTGTCGCGAGCATTGGATTGGATACGCTTGATCTCGCAGACAGCGGCTTCCATTTGCTTAGCCATCAGCTGGTGCATGGCGGCAGGTTCGTCGCCCTCCACAAAATATGGCACATAGCCGTAGCCGCGGAACAACTGCTCTAGCTCTTCGCGTTCGATGCGGGCCAGCAGCGTCGGGTTGCTAATCTTGTAACCGTTGAGGTGCAGAATAGGCAGTACGGCGCCGTCAGTGATAGGATTAAGGAATTTGTTGGAGTGCCAGGCGGTGGCCAATGGACCGGTCTCGGCCTCACCGTCGCCTACGACGCAGGCGGTGATCAGACTGGGATTGTCAAATACGGCGCCGAAAGCGTGGGCCAATGAGTAGCCTAATTCGCCGCCTTCGTGCATCGAACCCGGCACTTGCGGCGAGACATGGCTGGACAAGCCGCCCGGGAATGAGGAGATTTGGAACAATTTCTTGAGTCCGGCTTCGTTCTGGCTAACATCTGGATAGTAACGGCTAAAGGTACCCTCTAAATAGACGTGGCTGACCACCGATGGGCCGCCGTGACCCGGGCCAGAGATGTAGACCATGTTGAGCTCATGCTTTTTTATAACGCGGTTCAGATGGGTGTAGATAAAGTTCTGACCCGGCGCCGTGCCCCAATGGCCGAGCAGCAGCTTTTTGACATGGTGTTGCTCCAAAGGGCGGCGCAGCAGCGGGTTATCGCACAGATAAATCTGGCCTACCGTCAGGTAATTGGAAGCCCGCCAGTATGCATCCAGCAGTTTTAGCTCAAGTTCGTCAAGTTGGTTATTGTTATCCATTACCACCCTCTTTTATCATTGATTATCTTCGGTTACATCAGCTGTCTGCCGGCAGATTACCACGGCTTCATCGGTGGCCAGCACATGTACGCCCGCCCGGCTGCCAGGCGCTGAAATAAGCCCGGCATGGCGGCTGTTGGCTGACTCGTCCAAGCCGATACCCAAATATTCCAGGCCCTCACAGATACGGCGGCGGATTTCAGGCGATTGTTCGCCTATGCCCCCGGCAAAGATTAGTGAATCAAGGCCGCCGATGGTTGACGCCAGAGCGCCAATAGCTTTACGGATGCTGTAGCAGAACAGTTCAACGGCTTCGGCGGCGGCTTCATCTGAGGTTTGAGCATGGAGCAGTGCCAGCATGTCGGCCGTTTTTCCGGATACGCCGAGCAACCCGGATTCTTTATTCACCATATGACTGATGTCTTTTAGCTCCAGGCCGCCTTGCCGGTGCAAGAAATCGAACACGCCGGGGTCTAGGTCGCCCGAGCGGCTGCTCATCACTACGCCTGAAGCCGGCGAGAAACCCATCGTCATGTCCACCGGTTGTCCGCCGGCCGTGGCCGCCAGGCTAGCACCGCTGCCTAAATGCGCATAGATGACCCGTCCATCGGCGGCAGCATCTCCGGCAACACGGCGGAAAGCCGATTGTAAATATGTATAAGACAAGCCATGGAATCCGTAGCGGCGTAATCCAAGGCTCTGGTACTTACGCGGTACCGCTATAATCTGCGCGACCCGCGGGATGTTATGGAAAAATGCCGTGTCAAAGCATGCTACTTGCTTAATACCGTCATAGCGCTTGGCCAACGCCCGGATCATACCCAAGGCGGCGGGCGTGTGATCGGGATCATACACGGCCAAATCTTCCAGTCCGGCCACTGTTTTATCTGTTATGACGACTGGGCCGGTCAGTTCCGGCCCGCCATGTACCAGCCGGTGGCCGATTGCCTGCAGTCCGGCCCGATCTACCAGCCTGTCCAGCTCTTGCAATACCAGATTTAAAGCCTGGTCTTGGTCGCCAGTCTCTAATTCCCTGCTCTGTTTGTCGTCGCTAGTTTTTATGACAAGTTTGCCGTTCTGCTGGCCGATGCCGGTCAGCGACAGGGCAAAGACACGGTTCAGCCCATCAGCATCGGCAAAGCCGTCCAGCTTGATACTGGACGAGCCGACATTGGCCGTCATAAAGCTAACGCTTATCATGTACTCGTATATAGTAGCAAAGATTGGGTCAATCGGAGTGTGATTTGAAACATAGTAAATAGGGTAAAAAACGCCCCGTGGAGGACGGTTCTAAATTGTTCCTGGTGCGGGTGAGAAATGCCGGCGGCATTTTGCAAGAAAAGCTTCCGGTGAGAACTTGTTTTTAATAGTGAAGTTCCGAGGCCGCAGAATGTGGCCAGGACTCAGTCACGTTCTGCGGGCCCCGAATTTCAGAACGGGGCCAGGACAGCGCACGTTAATCCAGGCGCCCGCTTACGCTGGGGCCTGTGACTAACGACCGAACCATGAGACCTTCATCCGAGCTAAAGCTCGTATGGGTCCCAGGTTAGAGACCAAGCCCATGACCAAGAAAAAAGGACTACCTTACGGTAATCCTTTTTTCTTGGTAGCGGGGCCAGGACTCGAACCTGGGACCTCGTGGTTATGAGCCACGCGAGCTGCCACTGCTCCACCCCGCGTCGTCGTCGAAACGTAAGGCTTGGGTTGCCTATTTGCTGACAAAACAAGTTTGCTCAGCAAATTTGCCAACCCCAGCCAGTCTTCTCCTTTTCAAATCCGAGAATCCTGTCTCGGATTTGGTAGAACCCAGCTTCCTCCTCTCAAATTGCCGGATCCTCTCGGCAATTTGGTTAAGGCCAGGCCACCTCCTTTCAAAATCCCTTGGCAGCAGGCAAGCTGCTAGGTTTAATCAATCGGGTAGCTGCAAAAAAGCAGCTTTTATAGTATCCTATCTGGCTATTATTGTCAATGAGCCGCCTGCGTTGACTTTATAAAATTATTATGCTAATATTATAACATTGTTCTAATGGATCCTGGTTTTGTTAGGTTGATTACCGAGGCTTCATTCTGGCAATCAACATAATCTAAACCAAAGGATCTGTTTTTATGTCTTATGCATACAAGATGAGCCGCAGCTCATCCGTCGCGGGCCGCTACAAGCGCTCCGGCACCGGCCAACGCCGTACACCAAATCAAAGCCGCGGTAAAAGACGCGGCCAATATATCGACCCCGCCCGTTTCGTTAAGACCGCGGCCATCGGTACTATTGAAGCTTATGCTCCGCATCATGCTTTTACGGATTTTGCTCTTAACAAGACCCTGCAGGACAACCTGGCGCACAAGGGCTTTGTAACACCAACCGCCATCCAGGACCAGGCCATCCCGCATGCCCTGGAAGGCCGCGATGTTATCGGCATCGCCAGCACCGGCACTGGCAAGACGGCTGCTTTCGCCCTGCCTATGCTGCACAAGCTAATGGCCGGGCCGCATAGCTCGGCACTAGTCGTAGCGCCTACCCGCGAGCTTGCCCAGCAGATTGAGATGGAGTGCAAAGCACTCGGCCGAAATAGCGGCCTGTCCGCAGCATTGCTCATAGGCGGCACCAACATGAACGGCCAGCTGCGCGATCTTAAGCAGCGCCCCCGTATCGTCATCGGCACGCCAGGCCGTATCAAAGACCACCTGCAGCGCGGCTCCTTGAGTTTAAAGAACTTTAATGTCACCGTACTGGACGAAGTAGACCGCATGCTGGATATGGGCTTTATCAATGACGTGACCGAGATACTGAACCAGGCCAGCCAGGAGCGCCAGTCGCTGTTTTTCTCGGCGACATTAGACACACGGGTACGCAACCTTATCCATGGCTTCAGCCAAGATCCGGTAGTAATATCCATAGCCGCCAGTACCACCAGCGAGAACGTGCACCAGGACGTCGTACGCTACAACGGTAATGCCGAGCGCCTGGAAAAGCTGCATGACATTCTGCTTAAGGAAGATGTGGCTAAGGTAATCCTGTTTGACGAGACCCAGCGCAGTGTCGAACGCTTGAGCAACGAGCTGCTGGCGCGCGGTTTCAAGACCGATGCCATCCATGGCGGCAAAACCCAGGGCCAGCGCCTGCGCGCCCTCAACAAGTTCAAGAAGAATGAGATCAAAATACTGGTGGCGACCGATGTTGCGGCCCGCGGTATTGACGTAGCCGATATCACGCACGTCATCAACTACTCGGTGCCGCAGATGTATGACGATTACATCCATCGCATCGGCCGCGCCGGCCGCGCCGGCAAGACCGGCCACGCCCTGACGTTTGTTAGTAATTGAGAAAACCAGCAGATAAAAAAGAGGCCGAGCTAAGCTCTGGCCTCTTTTTAGTACTAATCTATGTACTATATTCTTCCGGGGCCACCGGGGCCGCCATGCCTGCCGCCGCCGAAGCCGTGCAGCAGATCGAGGTCAATATCATTGTCCCCGGCCCATTGTTCCAGAGCGTCATGAGCTTCTTCCCGTTTGGTCTCCAGCTCTTCCTGCTTGGTTTCTATCGCCGTCTTTTGTGCCTCGGTGATATCGCCGTCATCCACCGCATCCTGCAGACGGTCATCATCGCCACGTGGATCGCCCTTCATCAGGTATCCGGCATCAATGCCTTGGCTCTCGGCCCAAGCTTCTAGCTCTTTGCGCTCGGTTTCCCGGGCTGCCTGCAGCTCGCTCATCTTCTGTTCGATAAGAGTCTTTTGCGCCTCAGTGATATCGCCGTCGTCTACCAGTTCCTGGAGACGTTCTGATTGCTCGGCCTGACGTTTGGCATCCTGCTCGGTTTTCACCTCATCAAAGACAGCTTTTACTTCTTCTTTGTCAAGGTTGAACTTGGCCGTCAGCTTATCAATCAAGCTGTCCGAGCCGCTGGCGTGCTGTGCCGACACGGTCGAGAGTCCGGCCAGTCCGGCCAGCCCCAGGCTGACTACGCCTGCAGCTATCAATGGTTTCTTGGATTTCATAGTTGTTACCCCCGCTATTTAATTGCTTGTTAGCTGGTGCCCCAGGAGAGCCAGCTACACTGCCCTAGGACATACGGGGATAATAGACCTGTTAAATGAAATTTAGCTGAATTACGGCAGGTATGTTTACGCGGCGGTCTACTTGCGTGCCTTGGCAAAACTCCACAGCGACAACAGTAAGACTACACCCGCAGCTGCCAGGAAGAAAACGGCCGCATAGCCGGCAATCATACCAAAGACACTGAACGCATAGGCTGTCAGCAAGCTCGAGCGCAGCATATCACCCTGGAATAATGATGTCTTTAGCTCGGAAAGTTTTTGGTCTTGCGGGTTTGCCCGCTGCTGCGCGCTGATTTCCGCATATGACTTGCCGCCCGATGATTTCATCATATGCACCCATATGTACTCATCGGCGTACGCCTTAGCTTTGACGCCGTTATCAACTGGTTGCCCTGCGTACTGCTGCAAGCCCGGATACTGCTCAGGGCTAAGAGCGGCAGTGCCCGCAGCCGGAAAGGTTATTTTCTCCTGGTCGAGCTGTCTTTTTACTTGGCTGGTGGCAAAATTATGACCTACCAGCGCCAGGGCCGAGGCAACAAGCAATAGCACGGTCAGTACCAGGCCGCCTTTGCCCAGGAGCTTGTTTAGATCTGATTTGGTGACGTTCTTTGACATCTTTTTTCCTTTTTTATGTTGGTTATTTACAAACTTTTGAAATGATACCAGAATTGATTGCGCCTTTACTGTGATCTCGCTCACAGTTAGAATCACCGGTGCCTCTAGTAATTGCCGCCACGCCGCCGCCCGTATTGACGCTTACATTTTGAGCGCAAAAAACTTAAACTATACTTAGCATGCAATTATCCTGGACCTGGTTGGTCACTGTCTGGTTTGGCCTTGAAGTCTTAGTCCGTATCGCCGCCTTCTTTATTGTACCCAAGAACCGCAAGCCGTCCTCGGCTACTGCCTGGTTGCTATTGATTATGCTTTTTCCTACGCTCGGTTTATTTGTCTTCCTGCTTATCGGCAGCCCTAAGCTAAATAAACGACGCCGCGCCGCACAAGATCTGATGGATGTCATCATCCACGGTGCAGTCGAAGAGGCGCTGGCCAATCAAAAACTCCGCAGGTTTGTAAAGTTTGACGTTCCTGAACGGTACCAGCCCTTCGTATCGCTCAACACTACGCTGTCCAAGCTGCCCGCCTTTAGCGGTAACAAGGTGGAGCTGCTGCCCGGCTATGATGATATTCTTGGGCGTATCGCTAGTGATATCAACAATGCCAAAAAATTCGTTCATATCGAATTCTTCATCATCGCCATGGACGAAGCCACCGAGCAGATATTCACCGCCATGGAAGCGGCCGTGTTGCGCGGGGTGGAGGTGCGTGTCTTGTTTGATACGGTAGGAGCCATCCAATACCCGCATTACCGCGACATGAAAAAACGCCTGACAGCAGCCGGCATAGAGTGGCACCCTATGCTGCCGCTGCGGCTGCCCGGCCGGCGTTATAGCCGTCCCGATCTGCGCAATCACCGCAAAATCGCCGTCATAGATGCCAACACCGGTTATACTGGCTCGCTAAATCTCGTCCGCCGCAACTATCACCGCAAGGATGCTCTGTACTACGACGAGCTGATGGTTCGCATAGAAGGCCCTGTCGTAGCGCAGCTGCAGGGAGTCTTCATGACCGATTGGTACGCCGAAACGGATGAGCTGCTAACGCGTGAAACTTCGCCGGCATTAGATTATAGTTTGCGCGAGGCGGGCAGCGTGCTTGCCCAGGCCGTGCCCAGCGGACCTGGTTTTGAATTTGAGAACAATCTGAAGTTGTTCTCCAGCCTCATTTATTCCGCCAAGAAGCGCGTGGTCATAACCAATCCGTACTTTGTGCCCGATGAATCACTGCTGGCGGCCATCATCACGGCAACACAACGCGGCGTGGAAGTGATCATTATAAATTCCAAGATTATGGATCAAAGAATGGTGGGTCACGCCCAACGCTCGTTCTACGAAGAACTGCTAAGGGCAGGGGTGCAAATATATTGGTACAAGTGGCCTATCCTGCTGCACTCCAAGCATATGAGCATCGATGACGACATCTGCATGATCGGCTCCAGCAACTTTGATATCCGCTCGTTCGAGCTGAACCTGGAGATATCAATGATAATCTACGACCAGGCCGTGACCAAACAGCTGCAAAAAATCGAAGCCACCTACTTGTCACGTTCCAGGCGGCTTACGCTCGAACAATGGCGGCAGCGGCCATGGCACGCCAAACTACTGGATAACCTAGCCCGCCTCACCGCAGTCCTGCAATAAGTGAATATCTACTAGCGTCAAGTACCCCCTTTTTAAGCCAAGGGTAATTTGTTCTAAGACGAAGCCTCCAACTCGGAAGCGTATTTCACATACGGTGAAGAAATGTCCGGGGCTTTGCGGCAAATTACCGCTCTCAAAATTGGTGCGCACTCAGGTGCGAAGCAGCCAGAGGTATAGCATAGACCACGCACTGACAATAGCGGCAATGAGATATTGCACGGCTAAGAATGGTTCAAGGACATAGCACAGTACCGCAGCAAACAGGTTTAGTACAGCGGCAAAGTAATACCAGCCGCCGGGGCCATCGACCAGGCCGTTCCAGGCGTAGCCGGCAGCCATAATAATAAGCCAGAAGACGCCCAGGTATGGGATGATACCTGCAAATATATCAGTCCTGAAGGCGAGTCCGGATATAATCATGCCGGTAGTGATGGGCACTGTCCATGAAATAAGTATATGTTGCATCTGGCGCACGCGCAGCGGCATGACGCGCAGCATATAACCCAGGCCGGTAAGCGAGATGACCGCCCAGACCGGGTTGATTTCTTTGCGCTGGAAATAATGCGTGGCAACAAAGCCGGCCGTGACCAGCACTGCCCACAGTAGATACACGCGCGAACGTGTGTCGTTGAGCAGGAACCGTAATGACAGCCTTCCGTTCATACGCTGCTATAACCCGGAAAATAATCACTTACTATACGCCGCGCCGGCACGCCCAACGCGCGCAAGCCCGCCCGCAATGCCTTGACCATAGGGGCCGGACCAGACAGATATATAAGGGCGTCGTCACGGCAGTACTCCATAATCTTGGCAGCATCAAGCGTACCGGTCAGGCCGTTCCAGCTTGTATTTTTCTCGCGTACGATGGGCACGAAACGCACGTAACCAATCCTGAACACATCCAAGAAGGCAAGCTCCTTGGGATGGTTGGCCGCATACAGCAGGGTAATGTCGCGCCGTTTATTTTCCAGCTGCAGCGTCCTTATCATGCTCCTGAACGGCGTCACGCCTATGCCGCCGCCTACGAACAGCAGCGGGCGTTTAGTGTCTTTTGGCAGGACGAAGTCACCCATGGGATAGGCCAGATGCAGCTCCGCGCCAGGTTGCAAACCGTCCAAGCACGCTTTAAAGCTACTGCCTTTTTTGGGGGCAAACTTTGTTGTAACCGCCAGCAGCTCCTCGGCTGGCGACGAGCTTAGTGAGAACCAACGCTTCTGGCCCCGTCCGTCGTGCGGCCGGTGGGGCAGGAACAACTCGGTAAACTGGCCCGCCCGGTAGCCCGGCTTTTGCTCCGGCCTGAACCAATAGGTTCTGATGCCCGCAGCTACATCCTCGGTACTCTCCAGGATTACCCGCATATCATTCGGTTACTTCTACCGTGCCCTTCATATACGGGTGAGGCGAACAATGGTAAGTGTAGGTACCCGGCGTATCAAAGGTTACGCTATAGCTGCTGCCTTCGCTTAGCAAGCCGCTTGCCTTAAACTCAGCCGTTTCGGTATCAGGCGTCACATCATGACGCACGCCGTCTTTGTTGGTCCAGGTGACTTTTGTGCCCTGTCTAACCGTTATCTTGCCGGGACTAAATGTGAAACTCTTAATACTTACCGTCACACCGGCCGCCAGGGAACCTTCTTGCTGGCTTGCCTGGTTTTCTGTTGATGCGGCCGGCGCATCTGCTGTTTCATCGGTTGCATGAGCAGAATCAGCCGCCTCGTTAGAGGCAGCCGGTTGGTCTTTGCTGTCACCGTTGTTCGCGAAAACTACATAACCGATAAGCCCCAGTGCAATTACCGCAATAATGATTGCTAACACGGATTTTTTCATCCCCAAACCCCGCTTACCTTGTACTTTAACTATACCACCCAAAAGGCAAACGGCAGCTTACGAACGGAAGATAAAGTCCATCCAAGCATTAAAGTTACGCTCGTACCACGGGCCTTCATCTATTACGCTGCCGGCCTCCCCGGGCTTGGCTTCTTCCGCGGGCAGTTCAATGGAATGCTCCATGGCCACGCTTTCGGGTACAATCAGCAGCTTTTCGCCTAGGCTGCCTTTATTAAATTGTTTACGGGCAGCTAGCTCCAGGTATTGGTCGGTGCCAAGAAACTGGTTGCGCAGGGCGATGTTGGAATTCTCCAAGCGGCGCACATCGTTCTCTTGCTGCATGGCCGATATCTGCTTTTGCAAATTATAATTGGACTGCACCACCTTTATACCGCTCCACGTCACCAGCAGGGCAATAACGCCAAACACCATCAGGCCGATGTTACGCACATCGCTGAGCGTCTCGATGATGGAAGTTTTTGGTAAGTTTTTTATTTTTTCTAACATTTCAGGTTTCATTATACCAAATGCTTATGGTGGGGGTACTTGGACTTGAACCAAGGACCAAAGGATTATGAGTCCTCTGCTCTAACCACTGAGCTATACCCCCTCGTCGCAATGTAATTCTGCGGTTTCTATGCTGCCGGCAAAACAAGTTTGTCCGGCACCATCAGAAACCTCAGAAAGCTTGCTCCTCTCAAATCCGAGAATCCTCTCTCGGATTTAGAAACAATTCGCTTATTTTAACAGAGAGGGAAGCGTTTGTCAGCCCTTGACGCAAGCAAGCAGCTCGGCAGGGGACTGGGCGCGCATACACTTCTCCCGCAGCTCCTTGGCGCCGTCAAAACCAGATATATAAATCTTGCTGAACTTGTTCAGCGTATGGATGGGCCGTTCGTTGTCCTGCCATGTGTCCGCAAACAGTTGCACATGACGCTTCAGCATTTCTTTGCGCTGCTCCTCCCCTACCCCGCCCCATGGTGAACGTTTTGCGAACACGAACGGATCATGAAACACCCCGCGGCCAACCATGATACCGTCCAGACCGTACTTGTTAGCAAGCTCTTCGCCCTCAGCCCGGGTCATTACATCGCCATTACCCACCAGCAACGTTGCAGGCGCTAGCCTATCCCGTAACTTGACGATTTCGGCGGCGTAATCCCAGCGGGTCGGGACTTTGCTCATTTCTTTGCGGGTACGCCAGTGCACCGTCAGCATGTACAGGTCAAACCCCAGCAGGAACTCGTGCCAGCCAAGATCTATATCCGAGAATCCAAGACGCGTCTTGACGCTTACCGGCAAGTTGCCGGCACCCCGTTTGGTCGCCTCAATGATTTCCCTCGCCAGCGGCCGGTTAGTAATAAGAGCACTGCAGGCACCGTTTTTTACTTCTGACTTGGCGGGGCAGCCCATGTTCAAGTCAATCCCCAAAAAGTTAGAGCAGCTGTGAGAGGACTGTCCTCTCACATGTTGGTTGTTCATTTCGCAGTTTTCGCGGGCAATCGTGCCGTCGGCAATCTGGCGGGCAACGGCTTCGAAGTTTTCGGGCTTAAGCCCCCACAGCTGGGCAAACAGCGGGCCTTCTATGCCCGAGAACTTCAGTTTTTTTATAAGTTTCGGGCGGCCCGGACTCATCAGCCCGTCTACATTTACGAACTCAGTAAAGTACAGATCGGCCGGCGCATTACTGTGCACGACCTGGCGGAAGACGGTGTCGGTCACATCATCCATCGGGGCCAGGATAAAAAATGGCTTTGGAAGCTTAAGCACCGCCTGCCCCGGGGGCGGGCGGCGAGGCAATTACCGTATACAGATCAAGGCCGTCCTGATGATCGGGGTGGCGGCGGGCCATGAATGCGTTCAGGCGGTCTTTATCGGCCTTGGTCATACGGTCATAACCCTTAGATATTGTGTGCAGCGCCTGCGCGTAGTGCATGACCTTTTTGCGCGAGTTCATGCCGGCAAGGCCGGTGAGCACCAGTGAGGCCTCGGGATTCGCGTCAAAATCAAACTTGGCACGGATGGTATCTGTCAGGCGGTGCATGGCTGCGTTGCGCAGAACACGTCTTTCGCGGCCCGCATCCAATAGATCGGTGACGTAATCGCCTACACGGTTCCGGGCCTGCAGGAGCGTATCGTCATCATAAGACGGTACGGGTACGAACTCCTGACCTATCGCAGCCCTAAATACAGACCGGCAAGTATCTACCGCACCGGTCGCTACCATTAGGCGGTCGGTGAACATCCCGGCCTTGGTTTTGCGTACGACATTACGGCCGATACGCAAGCGGCGCGCCACTTGTTCGTCGCCCAAGTCGCCGAGGCGGCGGCGCTCCAGGGCATTGTGCGGCAGCCAGCTCTGCGAAGCTTTATCTATAAACGGCATGTCATCAACAATAACCAAGTCTTCTTCGTTATTGGTGAGCAGCGGCCCACTCGATTCATCACGCAGATAATTGTCCAGGATTACGAGTACCGGGCCCTCATAGCTGTTAAATCCTGTTGATTCATAGTCTGACGCACTGAATGCCATATATTATTCCCCGCGGGACTCCCCGGGATAATCGTAACCTTCGGGATCAGCGGGTTCTTCGGGGCCGTATTTGGCTTGCGGGGCCGTCCCGGGCTGTGGGTAACGGGCGCGCAGAGCGTCAAAGGCAGCACGAGCTTCGGGAGGTATGCCTCGCTTTAAAGTTACTACTTCCTCGGACGGCGAAGCGGCGAAACCGTCATGATCTTCCTCTAACTCGGCCCTGTTGCGGGCGGTGTTGTTGTAGGGGATGCGCAATTCCTGCTCAGGAATCTCATCACCCTCTTCATTCGTGTATGGTGGTTCGATGACGGTATGGTATCTAATTGCGCCTTCAAGATTTTTCATACTTACATTATATCACACTTATGCTATTTTGTCTATATTTTAGGAGTGATTTGATCGTATGCTGCGAATACACGGCCTTTTCGCCTGAATAGCTGCATGAATGCCCTGCCGCCGCCGGCCTCGCCTTAGAGTCACTGGCAGCTTAACTTTAGCCTACTCCCAGCGGAAGACTTTGAATGCAATCAGATAGATTACCAGCGTCCAGGCAGCCATGACAGCCAGCTGCGGGCCCAGGTCTATGAGGCTGGCATTCTCGGTGATAATAAGGCGGATTGAATCAATTACCGGCGTTAGCGGGATGAACTTGGTGACACTTTGTAACAAATCAGGCATTAGGAAAGTCGGGAAGAAGACGCCCGAGAGGAACATCATCGGCAAGGTGACGAGCTGCGCTAGTGGCGCAGCCTGGTTCTCGTTCTTGGCCCAACCGCCCAAGGCCAGGCCGATGCCGAACAGCATGGTGACGCCCAGCAAGATGATGAACAGCAAGTTGAGGTAGTTGCCGCGCATCTGCAGGCCAAACCAAGGGCTAAGCGCTACTGCGAACATCAAGCCTACAGCCAGGATACCAACAATACCATTGCTTATGACGTTGCCTGTGAAGTATTGCCAGACCTTTAGGGTCGTCGTGTGGTAGCGGCGCAGGACACCCCTTTGCTTAAGACGCGGGAACACCGTGGTCGGGCCGAAAATGCCCAAGGATAGCAGCGTAAAGCCCAGGATACCCGAAAAGGTGTAGTCGAACTGGGTCAAGCCTTTGGTAGCAGTAGATTCAGCCTTGACGGTGAACGGTGTGACCGTAGGTACCAGGCTGGCATTTATCTCTTTGAAGACGCCGTCCATGATAGATGCCAGGGTCTGGCCGCCGGATTCGTTGGACTGGTCGTAGAGGATGCGGGCTTCGCCGCTTGGGAAATTCTGCCCCTGCTGCACACCGCCGAAGCCTTTGGGCAGGATGATGGTGGCATCTAGCTGGCCTCGGTTCATCTTTTCCTTGGCGGCATCGAGAGTGGCAACTTCCTTGTCTACCTCAAAGACCTTGTTCTCGCGGATCTGTTTGCCGAATTCCTGCGAAAACTGCGAGTCTGACTCGTTGAGCAACGCAATACGAAACGAGACGTTGTTGTCGCCGCGGAAGATAGAACCGAAAATAATCAGGAAGATAAGCGGGAAGAAAAAGACGAAGAAGATAGCGACCTTGTCGCGGAAGAGGCGCTTCACGTCGATACGGACAAATGTAGTGATGGGTAAAACCGAACGTTTAAAATTAGACATTGCGACCTCCATATTTGAGTGCAGTTTGGATCTTGTTTTGAGAAACGGGGCCCCCGTGCCGAGAGGATCCGGCATGGGGTGAAGTTGCGGAAGGAGCCGTATTTAAATACGGTAACTGAGTACCGGAGTAAGAAAATTCGAAATGCGCCAAATATGCAGGTTGCATCAGTCCCGTAACGCCTTTCCGGTCAGGTCGATGAAGACGTCCTCCAGGTTGGCCTGTTCGACATGCTGCTGCTTCTTAAAGCCTCTTTTAAGCAATTGTTTGACGAGGTTCTTGGGCGTATCAAGGGCGATGATTTTGCCCTCATCCATGACGGCCACGCGGTCGCACAGCAGCTCGGCCTCGTCCATGTAGTGGGTGGTCATGATAACGGTGACACCGCGGCCGCGGACATCGCGTATCAGATCCCACAGGTTGCGGCGGGCTTGCGGGTCAAGGCCGGTGGTGGGTTCGTCCAGGAAGAAGACCTTCGGGCCGTGCACAAGAGCGGCGGCGATACTGAAACGCTGGCGCTGGCCACCGGACAGTTGCTCCGGATAGGCATTTGCCCGGTCCTCCAGACCGACACTGCGCAGGAAGCCTCTTGGGTCTACCTTCTCACCGTAGGCAGCCGAGAAAAATTCGATAAGCTCGGACAACTTGGTCTTTTCTTCGAAGCTGGGGGATTGGGGCTGGACGCCGATAAGAGCCTTGATCTTTTCTGGATTACTAGCGGTATCGATGCCGGCCAGGGTGGCAAAGCCGCCGTCTATAGGGCGCAGAGTTTCCAGCATCTCGAGCGTGGTTGTCTTGCCTGCGCCGTTGGGGCCTAAGATTCCAAAGATCTCGCCCTCTTTAACGTCAAAGCTGATACTTTTAACAACTTCCCGCTTGCCGTACCTCTTAGTTAAATTCTTAACCTTAACAATTGTTTTAGCCATATGTGCTTAGTATATCTGTTTTCTGGGATTAGGAACATGCCGGACGGGACTTTTTGCAGATACATAGCCAGGGCGCCGCCTAATGTCGCGGCCCATTAAAAAAGCCCCGTTTCCGGGGCTTTTTGCTAAGACTGTGTAGTTTTACACTTCTGTCCGTCTGGATTCTGGCGCACGAACTCGGCGATAGCCTTGGTTACCTGGCCGTCTTCCTTAAGATTCTCCCAGAAGGTGACTTGCGAACGGTTGATGACCATGCTGTCCTCTGGGCCGTGCAGCTCACAACCAAGCTTAGCAAGGCTGATATCCTGCTGGGCATTCTCGCCGGCGTTGGCATCTGGCTGGACCTGCTCATTCACGCGCAGGTAGTAGATGTTGTCGAGGGTCAGGAACTTGTCGTTCAATTCGCGGATCTTGCCAAAGTACACCTGGCCGCCGTTTAAGAAGACTGCCTGGAATTTGTCTTTGTTAAGATACTCGTCCTCACTCTTGCTAGCACTTGTTGCGACATAAACTGCAAGTGCTGCTACCAACAGACCGACCGAAACCAGTAAGAATGCTGATACGACGCGCAGAGCTTTGCCGCGCTGTTTTTTGCCGCCAGTATGGGCGGGACGCTGCACTGGTGCAGCGGCTGGTGCGGCCGGTTGCTGGCCGCTACGGTTCATGAATTCCATGTGACCCTTTCCACCTTTATATTTCTTTAAAGACTACAACGAATAATATAACCTAAACCATGGTCTTTTGGCAATATGCTCATGCTATTAAGTTATCTACCCCTAGCAATTGCAAATAAAGCAACACCTTCTACCCCTGTAATTTGGATTTTCTTGGGGTAAACAGATACGAAACCTATTGACAAACAATTTAGCCCCAGCGTACGATGGGGCTACCATCAGTAATGCTAAGAGAGGGAGTCATATACAAATGGCATACAAGCACACAAACTCAAAGGGTGTAACTTACTACCTGAACTCGAAGGCCGTAGTTCTGCGCGGTGGCAAAGAGCAGACTATCTACTACTTCAGCAAAGATCAGCGCCCAGAAGGCACTGACCTGCCAAGCGGCATGGAAGTAAACGAGAATCCGCGCAACGGTTTCCTTACCGTTAAAAGGACTAAGTAGTCCTTTTAACGTTCTTACAAAAAAGCCCCGGAAGGGGCTTTTTTAATAGGGTGAGCACACAGTATCAGCACATCTCGGGCGAAAACTTGCGCTCCCCTGCTCGTCGTACCTTAAGTACGCCTGCGCTGCGGTGCTCGTTTTCATCCCGACCTGCACTAATCCTGTGCACTCATTCGTAGGTTGGGAGTTGGTTAATTGTGGTGTTTGAGATTGCGTTTTATGAGGAGTTCGCTGAGCAGCAGCAAGCCGAAGGCGGCTAGGCACAATACGCCGGCGGCCAGGCTCAGACCTGCCAGATCGGGCGACCAATTGGGCGATACAAAATCAAACATATACAGTTCGTTGGGTATATTCACTTCAATCGCCGCCGCGCCTTGACGGTCTATGTAATCGCGTATGCACTGCAGACGGTTGCTGCCAGAAAAGCCTGTGGATATCTGTTGTTCACAGTAGTTCTGGGCATCGGTATACATGTTAGCGGTGCTCCTGGCCGCCTGCGCCTGCAGCACCAGCCGCTCGTAGCGGTACTTGAGCTGGATGGGCGGGCGGATGTCATTGTCGCCCGCAGTAAGGCTGGTGTTCATATGTCCGTGTACATGCTCCCTAAGCTCTGTCAGGGCCTTTTCTATGTCGCCGTCTTGCTCATCGGCCGCGAATACCGCGGCACGTAGCTCAATCATCTTCTGGTTATTGGCCCGCAGAGCGAGCACGCTGATAAACAACAACAGGATCCCAGCCACGAACAAGCCCCAGTGGGGCACGGCCCGGAGCCTTTTAAGCTTATGGTGCAGCTTGCGCTTGTTCATCACCTTGAATTATATCCCTAGTTAGCCAAGAAGTTATATACTATTGCTTATGCATATTTTCTTCTCTGGTATCGGCGGCACGGGCATCGGTCCTTTGGCCCTGATAGCCAAACAGGCAGGATTCGAGGTAAGCGGTTCGGACAAACAAGACAGCCAGTACATCCACTACCTTATGAAGCAAGGTATTCCCAACATACATATCGGCCAGACCCGTGAAGCCATCGAGAACACGCACAAGCAGAAGCCAATTGACTGGTATGTGTTTTCTTCTGCCATAGAGAAAGAGAATGCCAACCATCCCGAACTCCGGTTCGTTACGGAGAATAACATCAAAAACAGCAAGCGCGATGTTCTGCTTACCCACATACTGAAGGACAAGCAGCTCAAACTGATTGGTATTGCCGGTACTCATGGCAAAACCACCACTACGGCTATGACGGTGTACCTGATGAAGGCTCTCGGCCTGCCGCTAAGTTACTCAGTGGGCGCCAAGATATCATTCGGCGAGATGGGCCAGTACGATCCTCATTCGGAGTACTTTGTGTTGGAATGCGACGAATTCGACCGCAATTTTTTAAGCTTCTCTCCCTACACGGCTATCATCAGCGGCATTGGCTATGATCATCACGAAATTTATCCTACCGAAGATTCATACCGCCAAGCCTTCCGCGAATTCATCGGCAAGAGCGCCTGGAAGGTGTTGTGGCTGTCCGATTACCGCAAGCTAAGCCTGCAACAGGACGCAACCTACTTGCTGATGGACGAAGCGTCGCCAGAGATTGGTGAGCTGAAGCTGATAGGCGATGTCAATCGCCATAACGCCTGGGCCGTTATCACAGCCGTGCACAATATCACCAAGACGCCCTTCAAACAGCTGATTGGCCTTATGAATGCCTTCCCTGGCGTATCGCGCCGCATGGAGCCCATTTATAAAAACCTCTACAGCGACTATGCCCATACCCCAGAGAAGATCGTGGGCGCCGTACAGATAGGACTAGAAACAGCCAAGGCAGCCAGCCAGGAACTGGTGGTGGTTTACGAACCGCTAACCAACCGCCGCATGCATTACACCAAAGAGTTGCATAAAGACATCTTCAACGGTGCGGGCAAGCTGTACTGGGTACCCAGCTACCTGGCCCGCGAGGATCCCAATCTGCCCGTGCTGGCCCCCGCCGAGCTGATTCCTTACCTTAACCCGGATATGCAGGCCAAAGCCGAGCCGGCCGAACTAAACGCGGAGCTGAAGAAGAAGATAAAATCGCACCTGAGGCACGGCGCAATCGTGCTTTGCCTAAGCGGTGGCGGCGGCAATTCCCTGGATGAATGGCTGCGCCAGCAACGCTGGGGCTGGTTCTAGCCCGGGCATGCAGCGCCGGCAAAGAATAAATCCGGCAAAGCCGGTATCTATTTTTGCCTCTTGGCAATTTCGAGCTTGAGCTACTGCGGTGCTTTTGAAGCAGTATTTAGATACAGCTACACACGTGTCCTCGTGCACGCACCCAAACTAGCTCAAGTATGGAATGCCTGGGCTCCCCTCAGGGGTGCAGCTTAACGGCAATCAATTTTTAACGATTGTCGCCGGAGCCTTGCAGTACGCCGCGCTCTTTGCGGCTGGCAAGTTTCTGTACGTTCAGGTCGGCTACATCTTCGAGTTTTATGCCCAGGTATTCGGACAGCACGGCCACGTACCACAGCACATCGCCTAACTCTTTCTTGATATCTTCGCGGTCAATCAAGGACTCGTCTGTGTCTTTATCGCGCACCAGCTTCTTGAACTTCTCGGCTATCTCGCCAGTCTCGCCGACCAAGCCAAGCAGTAAGTGGAACAATTCGTTCTTTCTAGATAAATCAGCGGTGCGCAGAGCCGCCTCTTGATACTCACTAAATGTCATGCGCTACCCGGAACTCACTAGATGTCATGCTTTGCCTTTTACCCGCTAAATGTAATGTCCTAAGTATATCGTACGTAGTATATCTTACGTCAAAAACTAATCTAAAGTAGTTACTAAACTTGTCCGATCGGACAAGTTTAGTAACTGTATTGTTAGCTTATTTTATCAATTTTATTTCTGTCAGCTTTATTTTTTTACTTTTTTAGCTGCTTTATTATTTACCTTAACTTGTCTGCTTTTTATTATCTAACTTAATTTTCCTAATGTAGCCTATTACTTCTTTCTACGTGCCCGCTCTAGCTTAGGACGCCAAGGATAAACAAAAGTACAACGATGACAACGGCAGTCACCCAGGTAACCGGATCTGTAGTGCGGCGGACTAACTGCTGTCTGATGTATTGCCTGTCTGCCAATAT
The DNA here is from genome assembly GCA_049292975.1 of Saccharimonadales bacterium (SeqCode). GTDB lineage: Bacteria > Patescibacteriota > Saccharimonadia > Saccharimonadales > JACDBH01 > JBGSWE01. Next base: position 33,698 of record JBATRZ010000041.1, read on the forward strand.
AGCCTTGATTGGGGATGAACGCTTGGTTCCCGGTGAGTTTGGTTTGCCCGCAGTCTGCGCGGTTTGTGCAGCGGAAGGTGCTTGTGCCTGCACACCATCAGACCCAAACAGGACAGCCGAGCCCACCGAAGCGGCTACTTTCTTTTCGTCCAGCTTCTTGCGGAGCAACTCCTGCCTTTGTTCCTTCTTAAATTCTTCACCGTAAGCAACACCGGGATCCTCAACTGCTTTGCCTGTAGCCTCGTCTACTTCATAGCGGTGCCAAGCGCTGGTTTCTACGCGCCTTCCCTTGGGAGCCTGGTATGTTTCTTCGGTGATGGCTCGTGCCTCCGGTGGAAGCTCTGGCCTCAGGGGCTGCTTTTCGGGCGGGAATGCAGCACGCTCAGAAGCCGCCGGACGCGGCTGTAATACCTCGGACGAGGCGGCAGTATGCGGCGCAGTTGTCTCGCGCAAGAGCTGTGCCGCCATATGCTCCTGGGTAAGCTTGATAGCCTCAAGCCGTTCGGCAGCAATAGCCTGTTCTTTCTTGAGAGACTTGATTTCCTTGTCGCGGTGCTCGATAGCCATCTGGCCCCTGCGTTCGGCAGCACGCTTACTGCGGCGTACCAGCCACCAGCCAAAGAGTGCGTCTGAGGCGACGCCGCGGCTGATACCCCGCCTCAGCCCGCGGTAGTACGCATCGTCTACATCCCGCCCGGTAATAGGATTGGCCGTCTCTGCCTGGCGGCGCGCAGTAGCCGCCTGCCCGGCCTGTAAACGCTCATTCGGATCTATCATTTGGCGGTGAATAGGTACGGCCGCCGGTTCTGTCTCATGAGCAGTGCTAACCTCAGAAACAGGCACTTCAGGCATTGGTTCCTCGGGCTGCCCGGGCCTTGCTGGCACTTCTGCAGGCTCTACGGGCGCTTCAACAGGCCCGTCGGTATCATCCGCTACTTCATGGGCGGCTACCGCTTCAGCGGCCTCAGGACGGCTAAATATCGTTTCGGACCCTTCACTCAGCTCACCTTCGCTACGTTCTATGGGCGGTTGTGCATTTGCGAATGCAATCTCCGGCTCTTCTGGCTCTACGGCCTCGGCGGCATTAGTAGCTTCTGGCTCTACGGCTTCGGTTGTCTCAGCGGCATCCGGCGACTTGTCTTTTTCTTTTAGCTCTGTAAAGAAAGCTTCAAAACCGGCTGGCTCCTTTGCCTCAGCCGTTTTTTCAGCAGCTTCTGTTACTTCTGGTTTGGCTACTGGCAGCGGGACGCGGGTGGTCTTTTTCTTCTTTTTTTTGGAAGTTTCAGCAGCACCAGATTGGTCTGGAGACTTGGGTGCTTCAAACGGTGAGTCGGGGTAATATTCCATATCGGCGGTTTAACTGGAATATTATATAATTTTTGACACCGTTAATCAATATCTTCAATCTGTTGGCGGCATGTGTTCCGCGCGCAGGCTGAATGCTATGGGGCAAGGGCGAAGAATGCGGCGGCGGCTAGAACCAAGACCGTCACGCCAACCAGTACATAAAGCAGCAAGCGGC
>JBATRZ010000042.1:0-12582 GCA_049292975.1 Saccharimonadales bacterium (SeqCode)
CCATATATCACATTCCGGCGATGGGGATTGGCCAAGTGGTAAGGCACCGGGTTCTGGTCCCGAGATCGGGGGTTCGAATCCCTCATCCCCAGCCAAATTAAGAGCCCGCCTTTCGGCGGGTTTTTAATTTGGTGTGGATCGCAGAGCAAACTGCTTTGCTCTGCGGGGATTCGAACGGACGCAAGGCCTGTGCGGCGCTACTCGCCGCACGCCGCGCCGGGCTCGCGAGCGAATTGCAAAGCAATTCGACTTGTGAGTCGAAAATCCCTCACTCCCAGCCAAGAGAAATAGACCGAATCCCTGCGTTCCCAGCCAAGTAAAGATCCGCTCGTAAGAGCGGGTTTTTACTTGGCTTGGATGGATTCGAACGGGAATACATCTCCCTAGATGAGCTTAACCCAAAGAATTGCATTTATCGGCAAATGGTATTATGCTTGGAGTAAATTTAGATATGCATGCTGAAGACATGTAGAAATAAAAATGGAAACCAAGCGTTTACAGCCCGCCCTTCATACGTACAGGTATTTATTTTTATCATTTTGCATTTTTGCGGTGTTTATAATGGTGGGTTTTTCGCTACTGTCGGTACTGCGGCCAGCCCATACCGGCGCTGCCGGTACCCACTATTACGTTGATGCTACCGGTGGCAGCGACAGTAACAGCGGTATGGATACGAGCCATCCCTGGAAGACCATTGCCAAGGTAAATTCGTCCAGTTTTATGGCTGGCGACTTCATCTTATTCAAAAGAGGTGAAATCTGGCGTAATGAACAAATAACCAACACGGCTAGCGTTACCTATGGTGCCTACGGAACGGGCAATGCCCCGAGCATCCGCGGCAGCGTAACCTACAACGATACCAGCAACTGGACACAAGACACGACCGACGTAACGGTGTCCGGACTCAAGCCTGGCACGGGCAGCGACGATGGCTACTGGGAAGTCGGCGGCGGAGCCGGTCCGTACAACAACACGTTCAGCCAATTTAAAGTAGGTACCTGGTTTAACGGCTTTGACGATATTAACGGGTTCGTACGGTTTCCAGGTGTAACCGTGCCGCAAGGGGCTACTATTACCGCCGCTTCCGTTACCCTTAATGCCGATCAGAGTAAAGAGGCTGGGACAATCCGAATGTCCATAAAAGCAATTGCAGCTGATAGCGCCACCGCTCCCACTTCGGCGGCCGATGGCGATAGCCGAACGCTCACGACTGCCAGCACGTCTTGGAACATTTCGTCATGGACGGCTGGTAACGATATTACATCGCCATCACTTACCGGTATTGCCCAAGAGATCGTAAACCGCGGCGGCTGGAGCAGCGGTAATGCGCTGGTACTGTACTTTTTAAACAATAGTTCAGACAATGGCGCCGTTGGTTACCCGATAGCCCGGGAAGGATCCGCCACGCTTGATGCCCGGCTTAGTATTACCTACTCTCAGGCTACGAGTAATATTTGGTATATACCCTCTGTTGCGCACGATCCGGGCGTCTTTGTCCATGATGGTGTTCTGGGCACCAGAAAAACTTCAAAAGGCGCCCTGACGGCACCCTGGGACTACTACTGGTATAGCGGCACCAATAAACTCTTCGTATATTCCACTTCTAATCCCGCAAATAACGCCTCGTTATTAGAGGTCGCTATGCTAGATAAAGCTTTTGATTACATCCACTGGAATAATGTGACGGTAGACAGCCTGGATTTCCGGCATTTCCGCGGTCTGGTTGCCGTAAACTTTTTTGGCGGCTCCACCGGTTGGTCGTTTACCAATGATACGTTTGCGCAATTGGCCGGCTACGGCATCCAGTTTCATGGCCATACCGGCAATTTAACGGCATCAGTGGATCACTGTTCATTTATTGATTGGGGCGTGGTTGACGGTCAGCAGTATGCTATCCAAACTATTGCCGACTCCGGCATAGGTAACAGTGCCCGAGCAGAAGTGACCAATAACAACTTTACGATTAATCACAGCTCTAACGACACCGAGATCACGGCAGTTATGAGCGATACCGGCGGCTGGGTCAGAACTTTCACCGGCAATACGCTTACCAACAACGGCAACTGGCCGGGACCGGGCATGATGATTTGGCGGCCCAGCGCCAATACCACTGCTATAACCATTGCCGGCAACAGTCTATACCGTATGGGTTCAATCGGTCTGGGCGTCCAGGAACTGGAGTACCATGGCGCCGCACCGACAGTGGTTATTAAGAACAACTATATCGAAGCATCCGACCAAAATGATATCTTGGATACCGAAGGATTGCGGCTTCGTGACTTTACGGCTACTTCAAACGTAACGGCCAGTTACAACGTTATTAACGGCACTAAAGCGGGGTCGCACGCGCACCCTGGCATCTATATATCTAACGCGCTTAGCGCAAGGATTTATAACAACACCATCTACGGTGCCGATCAGGGTATACTAGCCAAACAAGCCTCTACGGACACTGACATCCGGAACAATATAGTGTCGTCCAACCGGACATACGGTATACGGCTAGAGGATACGTCTACGGCCACAAATTTTAATCACAACTTATTTCATGGCAATGTTACTGCGAATTACAGCGGTATCGCGGCCGGCAGCGGCGATGTTACCGCCAACCCGCTGTTTGCTGCCGCCGGTTCTGACTTTGCCCTGCAAAGAGATTCTCCGGCCATAAATGCCGGTGCGGTGCTTGGACTCAGTTCCGACATAGCTGGCACCATAGTGCCCCTAGGTCACGCTCCGGACATAGGCGCGTACGAGTTTTTGATAGCGTCCTCGGGCAGCACCAATGTGGGGTCAGAAAGTAGCGGTGATATGGCCGCGAGTTCTTCTCCGTCAACATCCAAAACATCCAAAACAAGCAAAACCAACACCACAGTGCCACCCAGCCAGGTTCCTGCTGGCAACGATGCCAACGAACGGCCCTCAGCAGTCGCGCAAACTACCGTGAAGACGGCCAACGAGTTATCGCACACACCATCATCGAGGAGATGGCTTGCCCCGGGACTGGGCATAGCAGTAGCCTTAATTGCGGTAGCAAAGATTGCAGCCATGGCGTTCACAAAAGCCGCTTCAAAAGAATGACCATCAACAATTACAATAAGGCTGAGCCACCGGATTTACCGATCTACAATTCTTGATTTCAGAGTTGGGGAAGACGGATGTTTAGACCCGGCAATGCCCAGTGGGCATTGGCCGCCCACCGCCCACAAGGGTCATGTTGGCAATTCTATTTTTGAATTGCCCAAGAGGTCGAACCCCTCATCCCGGACGTGTAATATCAGGATATATAATAGGTTCATGAATAAGTCATGGAACAAACAGAACAAAATGCCGGCCAATCCCAGCCCTGCCGAAAGGGCCAAATGGCACATAGAGCACCCAAAGCACTGCAGCTGCAGGATGCTTCGCCAAATATCCAAAAACTAATAGACGAGTCCGGGGCGCAACCAAACTAATTCCAGCGCACACCACTGCCCCAGCCCGTGAACATTCCGTTATAATCAGACTATGCAAGAACCATTTTGGGATATGCTCAAAGATGGCGGCAAGACAAACTCGCTTGGCAGGGCAGGTGAGGTAATCGCAGCCGTTCTAGATGATAAGGGCAAGCTCGAAGAACTTTTTGAATGCCTGTCCGATGAAGATGCGTGGGTGCGCATGCGCGCTGCAGATAGCCTTGAAAAAATCTGCCGCCTACATCCGGACTGGCTTACGCCTTATATCGATAGACTCAATGAGGAAGTCGCTGGCAGCGCCCAGCCTTCGTTGCAGTGGCATCTGGCTCAGATGTACGGCGAAATGGCACTGTCTGACAAACAGACGGATTTTGTCGTAGATTGGATCAAACGGCTACTATCATCAGAAAAGACAGACTGGATCGTAGCTGCCAATGCTATGGATACGCTGGCCCTGTTCGTGGACAAGGGGAATATCAGCGCTGCCGAAGCGGTCTTTTATTTCAATATCCAGCTTAAACACAAATCCAAAGCTGTGGTTAAGCGTGCAAATAAACACATCGATAAGCTTACGCTAGGCTAACCGGAGTATAGTTTGTAAACTACGGTGCGACCGGGTTTCTGTACGCATTCGAAACGGTATATACTAATCGTAAGCATGAAAGTACACCCCATCAGCCGCAGAGAGCTGTGGTATGCGCAGGTAGCACTTATAGTCGCTATACTGCTGCAAGTTGTTGCCTGGGCAATAAATCCCGAACTAACCTACGGCCCGCACAGCATGATTGTAGGCACTGAGCTGGCTCTAGCCGTTATGATAGGTTTAACAGCAGGCCGCCGCCACCTGCATCTGAGCCATTTGTACCGCGCAATGTCGTTTGTGCTGCTCGGCCTGATATCGCTGGCTAACTTCATATCCTTCGCATTGGTGGCACGCCTGCTTATTTTTGAGGCTGCCAGCTTGTCGGGCAGGGAAACCCTGATTGCTGCCCTCGCCATATTCGCGACTAATGTAATCATTTTCTCGCTCTGGTATTGGGAAATAGACAGCCCAGGGCTGACGGGCACCAGATGGTCAAAGCACGACATGGACTTTCATTTTACCGAGCAAGAACTGGGGCATGAATATCGGGAATGGCAGCCCTCTTATGTAGATTACCTGTACCTTTCTTGCACGAATGCCATCAATTTTGCACCCGCCGACGCCAAACCCATAACCGCCCAAGCTAAGGTACTTATGGGCGGCCAGGCATTGATATCGGTTTTTACGCTGGCGCTTATTCTTACCCGTTCAATCAGTATCCTGGGTTAGCACATGGAGCTTCAGTACGCCCGCTATAAAAACGAACACAAGCCAAAGCAGCCAAGCCGGCTGAAGCCGGTCATGTTAATCCTAACTGCCTTACTTATGCTGGCCGCCAGCTATACGGCCCTTGCCCTTTACAGGGATCCGCCTGTGCCTATTCTGACAGCTGTAGCGCTGCCAGGCAGACAGGCTTCACCAGTGCAACTGCCATGGCCGGCGAGCGGCCAGGCGGCTATCGGCAGCCTGGATGACGGGCTGCTGGCTGCGTCCGGCGCCAATGAACTACCGGCGCCTATGGCCAGTTTGACCAAAGTTATCACCGCCCTCGTAATACTAGATAAAGTGCCGTATGAGGCGGGTTCGCAAGGGCAATCATATACTCTTACCGGTTCAGATGCCGCCCTCGCCAGCAGTTACTCGGCCAAGAACGGCGTGGTGCTGCCGGTCAGATCCGGCCAGACGATTACCCAGCATCAGGCAATGCAAGCAATGCTGATTTCTTCCGCTAACAACATAGCCGATTCGCTTGCTGTCCATGTGTTCGGTTCGGTTGATGCATATGTTACGCAGGCTAATGATTTCGTTAAGTCGAAAGGGCTGTCCCGCACGGTAGTGGCCGATGCCAGCGGCTTCTCAGCCCAATCTATTAGCACGCCGTCCGAGCTTGTCTTGCTGGGCAGGCTGGCGCTCCAGGATACGGTTATCCGTTCCATTGTGTCGCAGAAAGAGGCGGATTTAGGCGATTTTGGCAAAGTAAAAACTACCAACGGGCTGCTAGCCGGCCAGGGTGTAATTGGAATAAAGACCGGCACGACCGATGAGGCCGGCAGCTGCCTGTTGTTTGCCTCGGTTCATGAACTAGAGCCGGCTTACAAAGTAACGCTTATAGGTGTAATTACGGGCGGAACCTCTGCCGGCAGCGTTATTAGGGATGCCCGCGCTCTGCTGGCTGCTGCGTCCGCGCAGTTTAGTAAGGCCGAGTTAGCCAAGGCAGGCACAACGGCGGGCACCCTTACAGTTAGCTGGGGCGGTTCTAGCAATATAGTGTTATCAGAAGACCTGGCAGTCTATGCCTGGAAGGGCAAAGCTATCTCACCAACAGTTAAGTTAGAATTACCCGATAATCTTGGCCAGGCCGCTCAGGCAGCGGGCTATGCCGAAGCTGCCGGCAGCACAAGCTCGCGGGTGCAGCTTGTTACTTCCCAGGCGTTAGGACAGCCGCCCTGGCTTTGGCGCTTAAGGCACGCTTACTAATTGCTGTCTGGCACCACCGGCTGGTTCTTGAGCATAAAGCCCGAGGCGATTTCTACCGGCCCAACCAACAGGCCGTAGATACCAAGCACCCAGATTATAGTGGCGATACTTACTATAGGCGCACGGGCTACTGTAATACCAACCATTAATGTAATAGCACCCAGCAAGCCGGCGGCCCAACGGTAGGCAGCCGAGGCATCGCTAAGTAGGGCCGATGCAACCATGGTGATAGCCAGTACCACAAGGGTGACTGCCATCAGCAAGCCCATGAGCGCTAATGTCAGGCCGCTGCCGGCATTTCTAAACAAGTATGCGACAATACCTATCTGCAAAAAGCCAACCAAAAGTCGTAAAATGCCCGAAAAATGTTTTGTCATGGTTTGCACGCCGGCTATGATATCCATGATACCCCCCAGGGCGAAATTGGCGGCAAAAAGCAAGGCCACCACGCCGATAGTTGCCGCCGGCCACACTAAGATGAGCACACCAAACGCTATAGACGAGATCCCCCTGAGTACGGGTATCCACCAGAGATCGCGGATTTCCTTTTCCATAATTCCTCCTTATATATGACTCTATTCTTCTGCAATAGTGCGCATTTGTCAAATAATCAGGAAAATATATTTAAGAACTATGCACGGGTATACAATAAATTATTGGAAAATTAAAATTTATAGGATTATAATATAATTATCATTAAGGAGGATTCTAGCAATGGCAAAAAAAACTAAATCCAGTGATGTGTCCGGCTGGGTAGGCTGGGTCTATTTTGCAGGTTTCATGCTCACGCTCTCGGGCGTATTTAACGCCATAGCCGGTCTAGTTGGTTTGTTCAAGAATGAAGTGTATGTGGTTGGCCGCGCCAACCTATGGCTGCTCGATTATACAACTTGGGGCTGGGGGCATTTGCTGCTTGGTCTCTTCCTGCTGCTTGCGGGCGCTGCCATTATGTCGGGCAAGATGTGGGGCAGGGTGGTCGGCGTCATCATTACCGGTCTTTCGATGGTTGCCAACTTTGCGTTTGTACCGGTTTACCCGTTCTGGTCAATTCTGCTGATAACGTTAAACGGCCTGGTGCTTTATGCACTGATTGTGCACGGCGATGAGGCAAGCGATCTTTTAGAGTAGCCAAAACCAGGTAATTACCCTAAAAAACCCAGCCGGCCGCTGGGTTTTTTAGATTAACCAATCACTTTTTTAGCCGATTTATTAATACGGCAGGACATTCCGCCAATACATGCATTAACCCCAACACGCTATTATCAGACCAAACAACCGTTTGACTAAGCGGTTATGCTTATGCTTAGATTGCCTCATGGCAAAAACACAAACAAACAGCTCAATCGGTTATTATTTGCTGCGCATCTGCCGGGTGCATTTTTTGTATATCGCGGTCTACGCGCTGGCTATCATCATCTTTGACTCATGGTATCTACTCAGCCACGAAGCCGTCCTGCAACGATGGACGCTGGCGGGTGCCTTGCTGGTAGTTAATACGGTCATATGGTACTTATGCAAGCTCAGGTTTAAGAACCAGAACATATATAAAATACTGCTGGTCGTGCTGCTAGCGGCAGGTATCATCTTTGCCGGTGTAAATGTGTACTGGCAGCGGGGCATGGCAAGCAAGGCGGTGTTGTTGTTTACGATTCCAATATTGTCTGCTGCTTTGGTCAGGAGCAGGAGCTTGCTGCTGGCAACCGCATCAGTGTCTACAGCGGCGTATTCTACGGCAGCTGTACGCTACTTCTTTGATAATTACGGCCAAGGCCTGCGCGTTGAGCTGTATGGCGAAGTGGCTTTTTATTCGGCCATGTTTTTTGTGCTTGCGGGCCTGCTCATGATTGGTTTCCGCCCGGCACCTGATTAACTAAACAGGTCAAGATTCTTTATTTCGTCAGGCAGGAAGCCCTTGCCGTGCTGGAAGTTGGCTTCCCATTTGTAGCCCTTGCCGTAGCCCAGATTTTTCATAAGTTTGGCCGGTGCGTTGCGTACATGCAGGGGCACCGGTAAGTCACTATGCTGTTTGGCCGCAGATTGTGCCGCCTGCATAGCATCGGCCACCACCCGTGACTTTTGCGCTTTGGCCAGTACCAGTGCGCAGTGGAATAAATTGTACTGGCATTCCGGCATGCCGATGCGTTCAACGGCCTGGAAAGCCGAGGCAGCTAAGTTTAGAGCAGGTGAGGCCGCGATACCAATGTCTTCAGACGCAAATATTACCATCCGCCGGGCGATAAACTTGGGATCTTCGCCGGCTTCTAGCATTCGTGCCAGATAATACAGCGCGGCGTTTGCATCTGAACCGCGCATAGATTTTATAAAAGCGCTGATAACGTCGTAATGCATATCGCCCTTTTTGTCATACCCGGGCAGGCGCTTTTGGGCAGCATCCTGGATTATTGCTTTGGTGATGCTCTTGCCGCGGCTAAGTTCTATGGCAAGTTCCAAGGTGCCCAAAGCTACGCGCGCATCACCATTGGACAGCTGCAGCAGATACTCCGTAGCATCCTTCGGCAAACGATCCGCGGCTATCTTTTCCGTCTTCAAGGCACGTTTGATAAGAACCCGCAGGTCATCTTTGTTGATTGGCTCCAGCACTACCACGCGGCTTCTGCTAAGAAGAGGATTTATAATCTCGAAACTAGGATTTTCTGTGGTGGCACCAATCAGTGTTATCAGGCCGCTTTCTACATGCGGCAAGAAGGCATCCTGCTGGCTCTTATTAAAGCGGTGGATCTCGTCTACAAAAAGTACAGTGCGCATAGCCAGGCGTTGGTTCTGTTTGGCATGTTCGACAACTTTTAGCACATCGGCCTTGCCGGCGGTGACTGCGCTTAGCTCGATAAACTCTGCCTCCATCTCTTTGGCTAAGATGCGCGCCAGAGTGGTCTTGCCGCTGCCCGGCGGCCCCCAGAAGATAAGCGAGAAGGGCGTGCGAGAGCGGGCCAGCTCACGCAGCAGCTTACCTTTTCCCAGCAGATGTTCCTGGCCGACTACCTCATCCAGTTTGGCTGGCCGCATCTTCTCCGCTAACGGCACGTAATCCATAAGGGCAGTATACCCCAGGGCCGCTTGCTTTACAGCCCGCATTGCCATACAATCAGAAGCACTTTAATAATTTAAATATCAAGAGCGTGGCGAGAGTACTGACTCAATGACCCACCAGCAACCTGTTTGTTTGTCTTCTTCCTCGGGAAGAGCAGCCCGTGCCAAATGTATTTCATTTGCTCGGCGCGATGAGAAACCCTGTAGGGGTGTCTCATAAGGCGAAGCCGCAAACAAGGTGCTACATTCAGCCCGTTTACCGGGGAAGATGTTGAGATTCTCGATATCTTTTCTCTGTGCGGGGAAAGGATATTTTTAATGACAAACTATAACACGCTAGAGGCAAGCGGCAAGCCGGGCAGCAGATATAAAACTGCCGAATCTGTCAGCCCGGGGCACCCCGATAAACTGTGCGATCAAATATCAGATGCAATCCTGGACGCATTCCTGCAACAGGATCCTAATGCCCGTGTCGCGGTAGAGGCCGTAGGCGGACACGGCAAAGTATTTGTGACGGGCGAGGTTACGACCACGGCCAGGGTGAGCGTCGAGCCCATCGTCAAGCGCCTGGCCGGCGATGTAGAAGTAGAAGTAAGGCTGGTAGAACAAAGCCCCGAGATTGCCTCGGGGGTGGATACGGGCGGGGCGGGTGACCAAGGCATCATGGTAGGTTATGCCTGTAGCGAAACGTCCGAATTTTTGCCCCTAGAAGTCGTGCTTAGCCGCAAACTGAACCAATATCTCTATAATATCTGGCCGTACGACGGCAAGACCCAGGTCACACTGCTGGATGGCAAAGTGGAATCGGTCGTGGCCAGCTTCCAGAACGCTCCCAGCGGTGAACTCGAGCAAGCCGTCAAAACTTGGCTTGCATCCCTGCACCCTTCACCCTCTACCCTACACCCTGCCTTACACATCAACCCAGCAGGCGATTGGCATCAGGGCGGTTTTGATGCCGATACCGGGCTGACCGGCCGTAAGCTAGTAGTAGATAACTACGGTCCCAGCATACCTATCGGCGGCGGCTGTTTTAGCGGTAAGGATCCAAGCAAGGTAGATCGTTCGGCCGCATACATCGCCCGTAAGATTGCCGTGGACTATCTTAAGAAACGAGGTGCCTCGGAGGTCTTTGTACACCTGGCATACGCTATCGGCTATGACCAGCCGCTAGAGGCAACCGTCACGATTGACGGCGTACAGGAGGTGGTGGAGGGCTATGATTTGTCGCCCCGCGGCATCATCAAGGCGTTGGATCTAAAGCGGCCAATCTACGAGCAGACTGCCCGGTATGGCCACTTTGGCCACGCCGGATTCGCGTGGGAGCAATCGAACGCATGACGGAGGTTAGTCTTGACAAAGCATAAGAAGTGTGATACAATGTAATTATAGGCACATAGTGCCGTTTAAACCGCCCCCTAGGGGCGGTTTTTGCTTGACAGGCAATATCCATGGGCGGTATTATCCTACGTTCGCCTGGCGAACCTTAGGAAACAAGGATAGAATAGAAACCAATCGTGAAAATGAATAGCCCAAAGCCAAATTATGCATTCATAGATAGCCAGAACCTTAATCTAGGCGTTCGTTCGTTGGGTTGGTATTTGGATTACAAAAAATTCAGGCTATATCTTAAGAATAAGTACGGCGTAGAGCAGGCGTATTTATTCATTGGCAAAACATCAGGCAACCAGGATCTCTATACATCACTTATGAAAGCCGGGTATATCCTGGTATTTAAGCCGACTGTGGCCTATTTAGAAAATGGCAAAAAGACCATGAAAGGCAATGTTGATGCCGAGCTTGTATTGTACGCTGCCGCGAAAGTGTACAAAGATTATAACAAGGCTGTCATCGTCAGCGGTGACGGAGATTTCTATTGTTTAGCGGAATTTTTAGATGAGAATAACAAGTTATTGCGCATTATTACTCCTAACAAGAAATACTCCAAGCTGCTTCATAGTTACCGGCGCTACATAGTAAATCTTGAGCAGCATAAATCAAAATTAGAATATCAAAAAAAGCCGGCTCATGCGGTCGGTCGAAACCTTAGGCAGAGCCGGCAAGTATCCAGGAGAGTGCGGTCGGTCGAAACCTTAGGCCTGCCTGGAAATGGTGATACGACTAAAAATATAGCAATAAAGACATCAAAAGTCAAGAATCCCAAAGTTTCAAAGAAGCGGAAATAAATAGGTCCAGTAACATACTTCACGCATATTTAAAAAAATGTTCGCCTGGCGAACCCGAGAAAACAGCGGTAGAATAGAAACAAATTGAGGAGCACTATGCCGGCGTTATCATGGAATGAGATTCAGGACAGGGCAGTTGAGTTTGCCGCCAAGTGGCAGAACGAAACTTATGAAAAGGGCGAGAGCCAGAGCTTCTGGAGTGATTTCTTGCGCGTGTTTGGCGTGGACCGCAAGCGTCACGGCGCTTTCTTTGAATACGCTATCAAAAAGAACGGCGGCAGCCAAGGCTTTATAGACATGTTTTGGCCGGGCAAGCTGCTGGCCGAGCAAAAATCCGGCGGGCGCGATCTAAGCAAGGCACAAATCCAGGCCCGTGGTTACCTGCACACCATGCCAGATCATGATTTGCCCCGCGGCATCGTGGTCAGCGATTTTGCCAGCTTTGAGTTTGTAGATTTGGAAACCGATGAACTTACCAAGTTCAATCTGGAAGATTTGCCCAAACACGTCAAACTGTTTGGCTTCCTGATCAACGAGTCCAGCCGCAAACTGGCCGAACAAGACCCCGTCAACCGCCGCGCCGCCGAGGCCATGGCCGCCCTGCACAACGAACTGCGCGATACCGGCTACACCGGCACCGACCTAGAGGTGTTGCTGGTGAGGCTGGTGTTCTGCCTGTTTGCCGACGACAGCGGTATATTCGAGCGCGGCAGTTTTGAAGATTATGTTTACAACCGCACCGAGTTAGACGGCTCAGACCTCGGCCCGCGCCTGGTCAAGCTGTTCGAGGTGCTGAATACGCCGGACACGCAGCGCTCCAGCAATCTGGATCAATCCCTGGCCGCGTTCGAGTACATCAACGGCGGGCTGTTCAAGGAACAGATTAGAATCCCCGACTTCAATCACCGCATGCGCGACGCGCTGCTAGGAGCCATGCAGCTGGATTGGAGCCAAGTTAGCCCGGCCATCTTCGGCAGTATGTTCCAGGGTGTTATGGACGAAAAACAGCGCCGCAACTTAGGCGCCCACTACACCAGCGAAAAGAATATTTTGCGCGTAATCAAGCCGCTGTTCCTGGATGAGCTGTATGACGAATTTGCCAGTATCGGCAGCAACGGCACCAAGCTGCGGGCTTTCCATGATAAGCTCGCCAACCTAGCATTCCTCGATCCGGCCTGCGGCTGCGGCAACTTCTTGGTCATTACCTACCGCGAGCTGCGGCTGCTGGAGCACAAAGTACTGGAAAAGCTGTATGGCAAAAAGCAAGGCATGTTCGACATCGGCTCTACCGGCCTGATTAAACTTAACGTAGACCAAATGTACGGCATCGAGATAGAGG
>JBATRZ010000043.1:0-1736 GCA_049292975.1 Saccharimonadales bacterium (SeqCode)
CAGCCAGAACAGCGGCGCATTGTTGCTAAGCGACGTCATCAAAACAAACAAGTAATCCGTGACATCGACAAAGGTGCCGCGGTTGAAGTTGTGGCCGGGAATGAGGTTATACCTCAACGCCGCCGGCTAGTCGCGGTACGCAGTGTACCTGGCGGCTTTGAAGAAGTTGAAAATGAAGACGCGGAATTTCATATCGCCGCGCTTACCAGTGCCTACGCCAGCCGGTACCCAGGTACGCCCAAGCTAGAAGAGAATCTAAGGGCCGGTATAGGCTACGTTCAGCTGGCAGATTTGTCAAAAGGCAGGTATCCAGGCGTAAAGCGTCTGTCATACAGGCTGATGTTTAACGGCGTGCCGTCTAATGTCTATGAGCTCAAACCCGATGAGTCACCGGTGCCAAAAAACTCGCGTATCTTGCAACGTACCCGTACCTTATTTTTCCTGGAAGAAAACAAACTAGCTATATTAGCCATCAAACACAAGGACGAGCTAAACCAATATCAAAAAAGCATTGGCGCAGGAGTGTCCAAGAAGGGGTAAGCAGAACCTCGGACTTCACAGATTGTCAGTAACGTTGTAAGATACATCTATCAAATTAATCGTTCTGAGAACTATCCGGTCACTCATATTCTAAAGAATATAGGCTTACGTGCGCGGTAAGAAGAAATAAACTTCTTCCCACCTGTGCGCGACGCTTATCACTCCGCGGTAGGTTACAGGACACAAGAAAGGAGAAGCTTCGTTCCTGCGAAAGGGAATAGAGCAGCCAGAGCGTCAGGCTCTGCCTGCGCCCTGCGCGATGAGAAAAACCGTAGGTTTGTCTCATAAGCGAAGCGTCACGTTATGGCTGAAGCCAAAAAACCAGCTGCGCCAGCCGTACCAAGCGGCAAACAGCGCATCCGTATCCGCCTGAAGGCATACGATCATAAAGTAATCGACCAATCCGCCAAGCAGATAGTAGACACCGCTCTGCGCACCGGCGCTACCATCGCAGGCCCGATTCCTCTGCCTACGCGCAAAAGTACTTTTACGGTCGTAAAGAGCCCGCATGTTTACAAGAAAGGCCGCGAACAGTTTGAGATGCGCGTTCACAAGCGCCTGATTGATGTTTTCGAGCCGACGCCAAAGACTATCGACAGCCTCATGAACCTGTCACTTCCTGCAGGTTGTGATGCAGAGATTAAAATGTAGGAAGCATAATTGAGAGAACCATTCGCGGCCCCAGCCTGGCTATCACCAGGTGGGGACCCTCCGGATAGGTTCTCTCATCGCTCCGGGTGCCGGCCGAGCCGGACACTCGGGCTGCTCTCTCCAAAAACTCAGAGGGCGTGAAACATTGTGAAAAGTAACTAACTGGCGTTAGAGCGTCTATAATATGGTTATGGATTCTGCAAACACCCTGCTGGCGGTATCGCTGCCGTTATTGTTTTTGCTAGCCGTTGTACTGGGCAATTTGAAAAAGCGGGTCTCACTTCATAAAATACAGGCTAATATAACTGTTATCGCTGGGTATGAGGCGCCGCAGCTGCTTAGTCCGGCCGAACTGGGCTATATCGTAGATAAGTCATTTGGCGAAAACGAGCTGCTAGCGACACTAATCAGCCTGGTGCAAAAAGACTATCTGCGGGCGGTCAAGCATGAAGCTGGTAACCCCTTGTTTTCAACCACAGACAAACCGGCTGGCGAGGACCTGGATTACGCAGACAAAGCCGTGCTAGGCTGGCTTAACCATAAAG
>JBATRZ010000044.1:0-20865 GCA_049292975.1 Saccharimonadales bacterium (SeqCode)
AATTGCCTCACGGCCTAATGAATCTATTTCTGCCAGCTCGGGGTATAAGGCGAAGACCCGGCGTTCATAATCCTCGATGGGCCAGCGAGTGTCGAAGGAAGTTTCTTCCTGTACGGGCACGACTGGCGGCAACAGTCTGTCTGCCGTATCGTGCAGATGCGCTTTGTCCATGCCCGTCTCGTGAATATAGGGTGAATCCTGCATAATTAGTAACTAATTTTACAATTTTAGCCAGATTATGTAAATAATAACGACACAAGCAAAGGAGCCCTGTTAGCAGGACTCCTTTGTTAGCGGTAAACCGTTACTACTTGGTAATAGCGGTAACAACGCCGGCACCAACGGTGCGGCCGCCTTCGCGGATAGCAAAGTTAAGGCCCTGCTCCATGGCAATAGGAGCAAGCAGCTTGACTTTGAAGGTGATAGTATCGCCTGGCATGACCATTTCTTTGTCAGCCGGCAGTTCAACTTCACCGGTAACGTCCGTAGTACGGAAGTAAAACTGGGGCTTGTAGCCCTTGAAGAATGGCGTGTGGCGGCCACCTTCTTCCTTGGTAAGGATATAGACTTCGGCGTCAAATTCGGTGTGCGGGGTGATAGAACCTGGCTTACAAAGCACCTGGCCGCGCTCGATATCGTCACGCTCGATGCCGCGCAGCAGGATACCTACATTGTCACCGGCTTGGCCGCGGTCTAGGCTCTTCTTAAACATCTCTACGCCAGTCACAACAGACTTGGTAGTTGGACGCACGCCAACAATCTCAACTTCGTCGTTTACGTTTACGATGCCTTGGTCAATACGGCCGGTAGCAACAGTGCCGCGGCCCTTGATAGAGAAGACGTCTTCGATGGCCATCATGAATGGTTTGTCTAGGTCGCGGGTTGGCTCTGGAATGAATGAGTCCATTGCAGCAACCAGTTCCATAACAGCGTCTTCAGCAGCCTCATCGCCTTCAAGAGCTTTGGTAGCAGAACCCTTAATGATTGGTGCGTTTTCGTCAAAGCCGTTCTTGGCAAGCAGCTCGCGAATATCCATCTCTACCAGCTCAACCAATTCTGGGTCGGCAAGGTCCATCTTGTTCATGAAGACCAGGATTTTTGGCACACCAACCTGCTTGGCAAGCAGTACGTGCTCACGGGTCTGCGGCAGCGGACCGTCGTTAGCGGCAACCACCAAAATAGCACCATCGATCTGGGCCGCACCGGTAATCATGTTCTTGACATAATCGGCGTGACCTGGCATGTCGACGTGCGCATAGTGGCGCTTTTCTGATTCGTATTCTTGGTGGGAAGTTGCGATGGTTATACCGCGGGCCTTCTCTTCTGGGGCGTTGTCGATCTGATCATAAGCGACTGGCTTGTTTACATCAGACGGCAACTTTTTTGCCAAAACTGCGGTGATTGCAGCCGTGAGGGTAGTTTTACCGTGGTCGACGTGACCCATAGTACCTACATTGACGTGAGGCTTAGACCTGTCAAAAGTTCCTGCCATTTAATCTCCTTTATACGCGCAGAAATTTGTGAGAGTGGTCATTTGTTCCGCTTTGAGGACATTCCTGCATCGTATGCTCGATACGCTTCCGGAATGGAGGCCTCAAACCAAAACAAATGACCCTTGGCTCAAAATTCCTGCTTGACACTGTTAGTGTAGCGTTTAGGGCTACAACTTGTGTCTGACAGTTATTTAATTTTTTATTGTACCTAGCGATCCATATTTGACGAGCGCACGCTTCGATTGTTCGAAGGGCATGCCCGTCAAAAGCCCTCACGCGAGTTACTTACAAAATATAACAAGCGGGCCGAAGTTTGTAAAGAGTTATGGCTTGGCGCCCGCTAGGCTTTATGATACATACCTACGGTTCCTTGGGGTAAAGGCCGGGGCTTAACTCTCAAAAACGCGCTCGCGCAGCACGATGCAGCGGGCGAATACCATTGCTACGAAAATTGAACCGGCTAAAGACACGACGGCAATGATTACAGCAGCTATCGAATCAACCGACAGCGCCTTTATGCTATCCAGGAATAAGCCAGAAGCAAACGGCAATATCCAGGCTAATAACAGGTACAGCCAGTACAAAAAAGCGATGGTAGACAGCAGGCGCACGGCTATCCGGAAGACCGACTGGTGCCAGTCAGCGTTTTTATCAAAATTAGCGGGCAGTACCATGCCTTTTGTTTCCGCCACGTCACGCCGGTAGCTGGCCAGCCATCTGGCTATCGTCCAGACGATGATATACATAGCGACGCCTATAGTCATCCACAATACCATAGTAAGAACTGTTGAAGCCTGCTGGTTGTTGGTAGGCGCCAATAATTTCTCGATTTTATCCTGCAGGTACAAAGTAAGCTGGCTATAATCAACGTTCCCGAACACCCTGACGGCTTTTAACATATTCAGGGACAGTAAGGCCAGGAAGCTGCCGCCCAGCAGGCCCAAAGCTTCTGTCTTGGACGGAATAAAGGCGCGCTTTACATGCTCACTCTCTAGTGATTCTTCGTGGATAGTATGTGACATTCACTTTAGTATAAAATGCTGCTGCTTATCTTGCAAAAGTGTTTTTGTTGTTTAGGACTGTGCAAAGGACCGGTCATGAAATGGTTGGCGTACGGCCTGGGTGCGTATTAGGCGGCTTCCGCTGCCGTACTGCCAGCCAGAATTAGTCATGATGCCATTTAGCTCGTATTTTTGCACCCCGCTCAACAAACTAATGTCTTAAATGCAATTAGCCAATAAGTAAAGCCAGTGGATTTCGGCTAATTCTAATACCTGGGCAAGCTATCTACCTGCCGGAATGTTGCAGCAGGCTTACTTGGAATAGACGGTGTAACCGCTAATGCGGGTTGGACCGGTGTAAGCCGGGGGTTCTTTTAGTTGTTTGCCGTTGCAGAGCCGGCCGCTGTGGACGCTTTTCATATTGCGTATGCAGTTTTGCAGCCAAGTCAGCTTGATATCATTATCCCAGGCACCAAACCAGTCAGCATGAAACGTTGAACCGTCGGTGTGGGTCATACCGGCCATGTGGTCTGACGCCAGCGACCAGCCGCTGATATTACCGGGATTTGTAAAGAAAGCAAATTCGGTGAGCGAAGGCAGGTGGACTTGGTGTGTTGCCGGACACCTCGCGCCTTCTTCTGGATCGTTATAATAGTATGCTACGTGGCTGCGGTGGTTGGGGCTGTCTAGGTTTACACCGTCCCAACAGGTAGGGAACTGTACGGATACAATCAGTGTTTCTCCAGGCAGACAAGAATCAGGAATATATTTGGTTTTGACTATATTGGGCGTATCGCAGTACCAGTCAATATGGCTGTCTTGGTTTGCCGGCCCGTTCATATCATAGCCTGCTATCATGCGTAGGCCGTTTGGAATATCATGGGTATTCCTGATACAATCCTGCTTTGCTGCTAAAGTGGCTTGATTTATCGGGCAAGGCGAGTCTTTGTAATAGACATTAAAGAAGCTCGGTATTACTACCTTATTGCTGTCATTGGCGTCAAAAACCGCCGGCATCCAGTAGCCGGTACGGTTGATCGGACCGCCCGGGCAAGAACCTTCGCCGCTGCTCCTCAGTGATGCATAAGTACTGTTGTGATCGATAGATTTATTGCCAAAGAACATGTGCAAGTGCCCCTTGTCTGCTTGGCCGGGATAGACTATCGGATCATAATAACCGAGGTGGGAGAACTGGCATAAGAAACGGAAACCGCCCGATGGCTCCCAAGAGAAATCATCCAGCGGATCGTTGTTGTTTATTAACCAGTCGTTCACGTTGAAGTTGCTTGGTACGTCTGCATAAGGATTGGTGCCGGGCGCCGAGTCAAACCGCAACGCATTGCCCCCAGAGGCATTAGCGTCGGATACGACCGAGGCATTTCCTGTTCTGGTGCCTGCTTCGGCCTCAAATAATATGGCGCTGATAGCTTGGGCCTTAACCAGTACCAGACTGCCGGCAAACACCAGCAAACCTGCCAGTAGGATTGGTTTAGGCAATGCACTTAGTATTCCCCGTCTATTAAGAAACTTGGATATCTTAAATTCTTTGGTCTTGGCGCTCATCAATGACACTCCTGCGGCTACATTTAAGCACTACTATAATACAGTTGTTTTGGATTAACAAACATAATACCGCCGGTATCTGCCGGTACATATGTTATTGATGCGGTTGTGTCCGGTTATTTTGCGCGTTTGCTGGCAATAGCTTCTGCAACGTGGTTTGGTACGTCAGCGTAGTGATCCAGCTCCATGCTTGAGCTGGCGCGGCCTTTGGTGGCGCTGCGCAGGCTGGTGGTGTAGCCAAACAATTCGCCCAAAGGCACAAAGGCGGTAATTTCCTTGACGCCAGAGCTGAGGTCTTCCATTGATTCGATACGGCCGCGCTTGGCGTTTAGATCACCGATGACGTCACCCATAAACTCCTCAGGGGTAACTACAACGACTTTCATGACGGGTTCCAGCAGTACAGGGCTGGCGGCCTTCATAGCGCCGGTAAATGCCATCGAGCCGGCGATCTTAAAGGCCATTTCGTTAGAGTCTACATCGTGGTAGGAGCCGTCATACAGCTCAACCTTGACATCCACAACCGGGAAGCCGGCCACTGTACCAGTGGTCATAGCCTCGATAACACCCTGCTCTACCGGTTTGATGTATTCGCCGGGTATCACGCCGCCCTTAATAGAGTTGATAAACTCAAAGCCCTTGCCCTGCTCGTTCTGCGAAATACGTACCCAGGCGTCACCGTATTGGCCGCGGCCGCCAGATTGGCGGATGAATTTACCCTGGAATTCCACGCCGTCCTTACGGACAGTCTCGCGGTAGGCAACCTGCGGGGCGCCGATGTTAGCTTCTACGGCGAACTCACGCTTCATACGGTCTACCAAAATTTCTAGGTGCAGCTCGCCCATACCGCTGATGACAATCTGGCCGGTTTCTTCATCTACGCGGATCTTAAAGGTCGGATCTTCCTCGGCCAAGCGCTGAAGCGCCAGGCTCATCTTTTCTTGATCAGACTTGGTTTTGGGTTCAATAGCGATACTTACAGGGGGTTCTGGGAACGTGATTGATTCGAGCACGATGGGATTGTTCGGGTCGGACAAGGTGTTGCCAGTGGTGGTAGCTTTCAAGCCTACAATAGCGGCTATGTCGCCAGCACCAACTTCGTTTACGTCATCACGCTTGTCGGCATGCAGGCGGACGATGCGGCCAACGCGCTCTTTCTCGCCGGTAGAGGTGTTTAGTACGTATGAGCCGGCGGTGATCTTGCCGGAGTAAACACGGAAGTAGGCCAGCTTGCCTACGAAGGGGTCAGTGGTAATCTTGAAGGCTAGGCTTGTAAACGGCTCGCTTTCACTCGGTTTGCGTTCAACCTGATCGCCCGTCTTTGGGTGTGTACCCCAGGTAGAACCTTTGTCCAGAGGTGACGGCAGGTAGTCATTAACCATATCCAGAACTTTTTCGACTATAACGCCGCGGCCATCGCCGCCGGTCACTGCATAAAAACGTCCTGTCAGAACGGCTGTTCTTATAGCCTGTTTGATTTCATCTTCAGACAAGCCTTCTTCGCCGACTTCAAAGTATTTTTCCAGCATAGTTTCGTCTTCGGCGACAGCGTTTTCTATCAGCAGGCTGCGGTATTTCTTGACGCTGTCCATCATGTCTGCCGGGATTTCACCCTCTACTAGTTCATGATCCTTGAAATCGGTGTAGGTGTAGGCCTTCATGCTTACCAGGTCTACAATGCCGTTGATAGCTTGCTCGAAACCGATTGGCAGATGTACCGGGAAAGCGCGCTTACTGAGGCGGTTGTGGATAGAATCCAGCGACTTGAAAAAATCGCCGCCGGTTTGGTTAATCTTATTAATAAAACAGATACGGGGTACGCCGTACTTGTCGGCCTGGCGCCAGACGGTTTCGGACTGGGACTCCACGCCCATCTTGCCGTCAAAGACAACGCAGGCGCCGTCGAGTACGCGCAAACTGCGCTCTACTTCTACAGTAAAGTCGATGTGGCCCGGGGTATCGATGATGTTGATTTGGTTGCCCTTCCAAAAACAAGTTACGCTGGCGGCCACGATGGTAATACCGCGTTCGCGTTCCTGAGCCATCCAGTCAGTGGTGGTCTCGCCTTCGTGGACGGCGCCGATTTTGTGCTTCAGGCCGGTGCGGTACAAAATACCTTCGGTAGTGGTGGTCTTACCCGCGTCAATGTGGGCGATGATGCCCAAGTTGCGGATGTTCTTCATCTCAGTTTTCTTCTCTGCCATATGGTGTGTAGTTCCTTGTTCTTCGTTAGTGTATCACCGTCTTTATACTGCCTCGTTAGCGATTTGCACGAGTGCAGTGCGGTGATTTCTTTCGAAGCGCGCAAGCCAGCCGTAGTTACCTACTGCTGGCGCGCACTGGAGAAAGAAGCGCCGCAATGTGCCGTGCAAATTGTTAACGGGCGAAGTGGGCGAAGGCACGGTTAGACTCGGCCATCCGATGGACGTCTTCACGCTTCTTAACAGCCGTTCCGGTGTTATTGAACGCGTCGACGATTTCCAGGGCTAGGCGGTCTTCCATGCTCATACCCTTGCGGGCGCGGGCGGCAGTAACAAACCACATGGTCAGCAGATGGTTTTGGCGTTGTCCCTTAACTTCAAAAGGAATCTGGTAGTTAGCTCCGCCGACACGGCGGGAACGGGTTTCCATGTGCGGCTTGATGTTGCCCATGGCTTTTTCAAACACTTCCAGCGGGTTGTCGCTCTTGACCTTCTTGGCGGCCTTGGCCATGCCGTTGTAAACCAAACGCTCAGCGGTCTGCTTCTTGCCGTCGCGCATAACGCGGTTGATGACGCGGGTAACCTGCTGGTTATTGTAGACGCGGTCTGGGGCAGCCTCGCGGACTAGGGCTTTGGTAACTTTGCGCGGCATTACAAACTCCTTCCAGTCGCAGAAGAGAGATTAGAGATTTGAGATTTGAGAATAGCTGCAAAAGCGGGCATTCTATAATCTGTAATCTGAATTCTGTTTTCTATCATGCTATTTACCCTCTTTCTTGGTGCCGTACTTGGAGCGGCCGCGCTTGCGGTTGCTGACACCCTGAAGGTCAAGTGCACCACGAACAATGTGATAACGTACACCGGGCAGGTCAGGCACACGGCCGCCGCGGATCATCACGACTGCGTGTTCCTGCAGGTTATGGCCTTCGCCGCCGATATAAGCCCAGACTTCGTAGCCGTTGTTCAAACGTACGCGGGCGACTTTGCGCAGAGCCGAGTTAGGCTTCTTTGGGGTCTTGGTTGTAACCTTGACGCAAACGCCGCGCTTGAACGGCGCTTCACGATCGTAGTTACGGTTACGCAGGTTATTCGTCACGCGGTGCAGCGCAGGGCTCTTGCTCTTGGTTTTAGAGCTCTTGCGCGGCTTACGGACGAGTTGGTTAATTGTAGGCAATGTAAATCCTTTCTTGATTCGTTGTCGGGCAGAGTTATCTGGTAGAAACCAGCCTCTACTAGATTGCTGAATTAAACTCGTTTATGCCGAAGCTAATTGTAACAGATATGCTTATCTGTTGCAACCATTGTTCTTGTGGCTGAGTATAATACATGTTCCTCCTCTGGCGGAAGAATCAACGCTGCACCCTTTTTAGCTTAAATGAGGACTGATTTGATTCTTCGTTTGAATAACAAAAGAGCGCCCCTCAGGTGGACGCTCTTCTTTTGTATTGTTTGTTTTTAAAACCTAGGCGGTCTCAAGCGTTACATCGGCTTCGTTTAGCAAAGCCTCGGCCTCGGCAGCCATCAACTCCCGGCTGCCGGTACCCACAGGGATACGGCGGCCCAGGATAACGTTTTCCTTCAAGCCGTACAGGTGATCCACCTTGCCGCTGGTAGCGGCGGCTATCAGGACACGGGTGGTGTCTTGGAAGCTCGCGGCCGACAGGAACGAATCGGTACTAAGGCTGGCCTTGGTGATACCAAGCAATAGCTGATTGTACTTGATCGGCTCTTTGCCCTCGGCGGTCAGGCGGGTATTGGTCTCGATGACGGATTGCTTGCTGACGATGTCACCGGTCACATACTCGGAGTCACCCGATTCTTCTATCTGGACGCGGCCAAACATTTGGCGGACGATGATCTCTAGGTGCTTATCGGCGATATTCTGGCCCTGCTGGGCAAAGATAGAGAGAATCTGGTTCATGATGTAACGCTGGGTGGCTTCAACGCCTTGCAGGCGCATAAGCTCATGCAGATTGATCGAGCCATTGGTCAGGCGCTGGCCGGCTTCAACATGGTCGCCGTCTTTAACAACGACCTGCTTAAAGCCCGGGATCTCATAGCGTACTACAGCCTGCTTGGCTGGGCTGATGACAGCAGCTTTCTTATTAAAGTCTACTTTACCGGCCATCGGAGCTATCAGCGGCGACGAAGCGCCTTCGTTCGATGCAATGACGTCGCCGATAGCAACATCGGAACCGTTAGCTATCTTCGGCGTGCGGCCGTCTAGCGGCAACTCAAGGGCATCTACTTGGTCTGAGGTAACTTGAACGATATATTTGTCGCCTTCTTCCCAAACAGATGCAAGTCCAGGGACATCAGACAAGAAGGCCTGGCCCTTTGGCGCGCGGGTTTCAAAGATTTCTTCGACACGCGGCAGACCCTGGGTGATGTCTTCGGCAGCAGCCGAACCGCCGCTGTGGAAGGTGCGCAGCGTCAGCTGAGTACCTGGCTCGCCGATACTTTGGGCGGCGATGACACCGATTGGATGTGCATCTGCGACTAATTCTCCGGTAGCCGGATCAATGCCATAGCACTGGGCTGGAATTCCGCGGGCAGTCGCGACAGATAGCACGCTCTTGATCCGTACACCGTCACAAGCTTCATCGGCTTCAATGGCGCCTGCAATCGCGTGAGTGATGAGCTCGCCCTTCTTAACATGTTTTTTTACATCTTCGGCTGCAAAACGGCCCTCAAGACGCGAGGCAAAGTTTACGCCAATTTCATCGGCATCGGCGCGGTGAATGGCAAAGCCTGGATCCTCTATGTCGTCCTGGATAGTAAAGACGTCTTGGGCGACATCTACCAGGCGGCGCGTCAGGTACCCTGAGTCTGCTGTCTTAAGCGCGGTGTCGATCATACCCTTTCTAGCGCCGCGAGTAGCCGTAAAGTATTCCAGTGCGGTCAGGCCCTTTTTGTAGCCGGACTTAATAGGCAGCTCAATAGCCTTACCGGTCGCATCTGTGGTGACACCAAGCATACCAACGGCTGTCGTTACCTGGCCGATGTTACCTCTGGCGCCGGAGACAACAGCGATGGACATAGAGCTGTCTTCGCCCGTAAACTGGTCAGTAACAGCAGCCTGGACCTTGGCGTGGCCGTCCAGCCAAGTGTCTACCGTCAGGCGGTAGCGCTCGTCATCAGTGATGAAGCCCTGCTCGTACTGATCGCTGATTTCGGCGACACGCGTGTCAGCTTTGTCAAGGATGTCGTCCAGGTTCTTAATTTCAGAGAAGTCATCCATGCCCATGCTTAGGCCCGATATGGTGGCGTACTCAAAGCCGATATCCTTAAGGTCGTCGGCAATTTCGGCCGTCTTGTCCTGGCCGTAGGCGGCAAAGACCTTGGCCATTACGTCAGATAGCTTTTTCTTGGTCATGGCTTCGTCCTGGAATGGGAAATCTTCGGGGAAGATTTCATTGAACAGGATGCGGCCCAAAGTGGTTTCGCGGATTTCACCGCGGAAATTAACACGGACGCGGTCCTGCAGCTGCAGCACACCGTTGTCAAATGCCATCAGGGCTTCGTTAAGGCTGGCGTAGGCGCGGGCCTTGGCGCTAGCGCCTGGGCGTTCATAGGTTAAGTAGTAACAGCCAAGTACGATGTCCTGCTCGATGTGCAAGATGGGCGAACCATCAGCAGGTTTCAGCAAGTTTTTATTGGCAGCCATGATATCACGGGCCTCAGCCTGTGCGGCGTTGCTCAGCGGAAGGTGTACGGCCATCTGGTCACCGTCAAAGTCGGCGTTGAAACCCTTGCAAACCAGCGGGTGCAGCTGGATAGCACGGCCTTCTTTAAGTACCGGCTGGAAGGCTTGGATGGACAGGCGGTGTAACGACGGAGCGCGGTTGAGCAGTACATATTTGCCCTTGATGACTTCATCTAGGGCGTCCCAGACTTCGGTTTCACCGGTTTCTATCATGCGGGTTGCAGAACGGATGTTGTGCGCAAAGCCTTCTTCTATCAGGCGGCCGATGACAAATGGTTTGAACAATTCAAGCGCCATCATCTTAGGCAAACCGCACTCATTGATTTTCAGCTCTGGCCCAGCCACAATAACCGACCGGCCGCTGTAATCCACGCGCTTACCAAGCAAGTTCTGGCGGAAGCGGCCCTGCTTGCCCTTGAGCAGGTCAGACAGGCTCTTTAGGCGGCGGCGCTGGCCGGTAGCGGCAACGGCGCGGCCGCTGCGGGCATTATTGTTGTCAATCAGGGCGTCTACGGCTTCCTGGAGCATACGCTGCTCGTTGCGGCGGATTACTTCGGGCGCGTTGAGATCAATCAACTTCTTGAGGCGGTTGTTGCGGTTGATGACACGGCGGTACAAATCGTTCATGTCCGAGGTAGCAAAGCGGCCGCCGGTCAGCTGAACCATGGGCCTTAGGTCCGGAGGAATAACCGGCAGAACGCTTACGCACATACTGCTGGGCTTAATGCCGGCATTGTACATGTTCTCTAGCAGGCGCAGGCGCTTCATGATCTTCTTGCGGCGCTGGCCTTTGGCACCCTCGGCTTCCTCGTTAAGGCTTGCGATGAGCTTACTCAGGTCGATTTCTTCCAGCAGGTCCTTAAGCGCAGTGCCGCCCATGCCGACTTTAATAAGGTCACGCAGGTCTTCTGGCAGTTCGCGGTATTCGGTTTCACTGAGCAGACGCATTCTCTCGAGGTTGGTTAGCTGTTCTTTGAGCGTCTCGAAATCAGTAACTACTTCTTCCAGTTCTTTGGTCTGCAGCTCGGCCAGAGCTTTGACATTGGCGTCTTCCTTAGCCGCTTCAGCCTCATAGCGGGCCTTGATGGCTTCCTGGGCGGCGGCAAATTCGGCCTCTTTGTCGGCCAGCATCTGGTCACGCTTAGCTGTATCTACATTCATGATGACGTAGTTAGCAAAGTAGGCGATACGCTCCAGGTTCTTGACAGTCATGCCAAGCAGCAAGCCTACGGCACTTGGGGTGCCGCGCAAAAACCAGATGTGTGCTACCGGAGTAGCCAGCTGGATGTGGCCCATCCGCTCACGGCGCACAATGCTACGGGTGACCAGCTCACCGTTTTTATCAACGGCAGCTTCGCGCGATCGGAGACCCTTGTATTTAGCGTCATGCGGGTTGATATCCTTGACCGGGCCAAAGATACGCTCGCAAAACAAGCCGTCGCGCTCTGGCTTCTGGGTTCGGTAATTGATGGTTTCTGGCTTAGTTACCTCGCCGTAGCTCCACTCCAGGATGTCTTCGGGGCTGGCAACGGCCAGGCGGACTGCGTCGAAATCAGCAATGTTGGTGCCGTAATTGAATTTACGCACAGGCAACTCCTTTCGTAGCTGTCATTAGCGATTGGCATTGCGCCATTGGCAAAAAATTAGCGATTAGTGATGCGCTATGAATGGCAGCGTCATTGCTAATAGCCAATTGCACATCTTTTGCTAATTGCAAATTGCCAATTGCAAATCCATTCATTTACGCGTCCTCCTCTTCGTTAGTGTCTGTCACGTCATCATCCTCATTGGTGACTGGTACGTAGACGGTTTCGTCTGCATCCAGTTCTTCGGATACGGCCACAGTCATGAATTCGTTTTCAATGGCTTCTTCGGTGACATCAAGATTGCTGATTTGGTCAATCTGGGTATCCAGGTCTGGGCTATGAGCAGCTTCGTCCTTGATGTTGCTGGCCAGGATTTCTTCAGCATCGATTGTCTGATTGGTGCTGAGGTTAAGCAAATCAACCTTCAGGCCAAGACCTTGCAGTTCTTTCACTAATACGTTGAAACTCTCCGGAATCTTAGGGCCGACGATTTCGGTACCTTTGATGATTGACTCGTACGCCTTGGAGCGACCGTAGACATCATCTGACTTGATGGTTAGCATTTCTTGCAGCGTATTAGAAGCCCCGTAGGCTTCGAGAGCCCAGACTTCCATTTCGCCAAAACGCTGGCCGCCGTTTTGGGCCTTGCCGCCCAGCGGTTGCTGGGTAACCATGGTGTACGGACCAGTCGAACGGGCGTGTATCTTATCTGTAACCATGTGGTTGAGTTTGATCATATACATGCTTCCAACCGTGGTACGCTCTTTGAAGGCATCACCGGTGCGGCCATCAAACAGCTGCTGCTTGCCGTCACGCGGCAAGCCGGCGTCTGCTAGTAGATCCTGGATTTTTTCAATCGGCACGCCGTTGAACGACGGGCTGGCAACTTTCATGCCCAATGCCCGCGCCGCCATGCCCAGGTGGGTTTCAAACAACTGGCCGATGTTCATGCGTGAAGGAATGCCAAGCGGGTTGAGGACGATATCGATGGGCGTACCGTCTTCAGTAAACGGCATGTCCTCGGCCGGCAGAATGCGGGCGATAACACCCTTGTTACCGTGGCGTCCGCCCAACTTATCACCAACCTGGATCTTGCGCATCTGGGCTACAAAAACCTGGATCTGCATAATAACGCCGGCTTTTAGTTCGTGGCCGTTGGCGCGTGAGAAAACTTTAACGCCGACCACTTTGCCGTGCTTGCCGTTACTCATACGTTGGCTGGTGTCACGGACTTCCTTGGCTTTTTCGCCAAATATAGCGCGCAGCAGGCGTTCTTCGCTTGACAGTTCTTGCTCACCCTTGGGGGTAATTTTGCCGACCAGTATGTCACCGGGGTGCACTTCGGCGCCAATGCGCACAATACCTTCTTCGTCCAGGTGACGCAGGGCGTCTTCTGAAACGTTAGGTATGTCACGGGTGACGATTTCCGGACCTAGTTTGGTCTCGCGGACCTCGGTCATGTAATCAACAATATTTACACTGGTGAGCGTGTCGTTTTCGACCAAGCGGCGCGATATGATGATAGCGTCTTCAAAGTTGTAGCCGCCCCAAGGCATGAACGCAACTAATAGGTCCTTACCAAGAGCCAATTCACCGCCTTTTACCGACATACCTTCAATCAAGACATCACCCTTTTTGACTTTGTCGCCAGCCGAAACGACAACTTTCTGGTTGATGCTGGTACCTTCGTTAGAACGGACAAAGTGGTGCGGATTATAGGTTACTGTGCCGTCCTTGTACTTCACAGTGACTTCGGCGCCGGTAGCACGGACAACTTCGCCGGCATCGTGAGCAACAGTTAGCTGGCCGGTGTTACGGGCAGCAGTGCCTTCCATACCGGTACCAACAACCGGACTCTCTGGGTTAATTAGCGGCACGGCTTGGCGCTGCTGGTTACTGCCCATAAGTGAGCGGTATACGTAGTTCTTTTCAATAAACGGAATCAGGCCGGCGCTACTGCCGATAACCTGGCGGCGGGCCGCATCGATGTAGTTAACATCATCAGAATCAACTTCTGCAGACAGCAAGTAGCGGCGGGCCGATACACGCTCGTCCACAAAATAGCCGTTCTCGTCAAATTCGCTGTCGGAGCTAGCGATAATCAGGCGCTCTTCTTCGGCGGCATCGATGTAGACGATCTCGTTAGATACCTTTGCCTTAACCGGCCAGGTAGCACGCCCGGTGACTTTAGCCAGCTTGGCGGCGTCTTCTTTAGTAACGGTTTTGCCGGCTTTTACTAATACTTTGCCTTTGGCGTCTGTCAGATCTTCGGCTGCAATGTGGCCGGCGATTTCCTTAGGAGTTGCGGCATTGACAACCTTGCGGTAAGGGGTTTCGATGAAGCCGTATTCATTGATACGGGCATAACTGGCCAGGTTCAGCACCAAACCGATGTTGGCGCCTTCTGGGGTTTCTACCGGGCAGATACGGCCGTAGTGGGTGGCATGGGCATCACGGACTTCAAAGCCGGCGCGTTCGCGCGATAGGCCGCCGGGACCCATCGAGCTCAGGCGGCGCTTGTGCGCCAGCTCGCTCAAAGGGTTGATCTGATCCATGAACTGGCTCAGTTGTGAGCTGGCAAAAAATTCGCGCACAGCCGCCACAATCGGGCGGGCGTTAATAAGCTGGCCAGGGGTTACTGTCTCGATTTCACTCATCGACATGCGGTCTTTGGCATTGCGCTCCATGCGCAGCAGGCCGATACGGAACTGGCGCTGCACCAGTTCGCCGACCAGTTTGACGCGGCGGTTAGCCAAAGAGTCGATATCGTCAGCCAGTTCCTGGGTATTGTTGAGGCGGATAACCTCAGCAATGATAGCGGTTAGGTCTTCCAGGCGCATTACGCGGTTTTCGGCGGTGTTAGGTATATCCAGATCAAGCCGTTTGTTGATTTTGTAGCGGCCGACCCGTGAGAAATCAAAGCGTTTGTAGTTATAGAACATGTTCTCCAGCAGGCTGCGGGCGTTATCGACGGTGGCCAGATCACCTGGACGCAACCGGCGGTAGACTTCGATCAAAGCCTCTGATGTGCCTTTGCTTAGATCTTTTTCGAGGGTGGCAGCAACGAAATCAAGCTTGCCTTGATTAACGTGTTTGAAGGCATCCCTGATTTGGGATTCGGTCATACCGAGAGCCTTTAATAGCGTCGTGACCGGAATCTTGCGCTTGCGGTCGATTTTGACATAGAGAGCACCGTTGTTGGCGGTCTCAAATTCAAGCCATGCGCCGCGGCCGGGGATAACCTTGGCGCCATAATTAAAGTGTCCGGAGTGCGCCTCGCGGGTAAAAAACACGCCAGCCGAGCGGATTAGCTGGCTTACTACTACACGCTCGGCACCGTTGATAACAAAAGTGCCGCGCTCGGTCATCCATGGGTAGTCACCCAGGTATATTTCCTGCTCCTTGACTTCGCCGGTGACTTTGTTGGTCAGCTCAATAACTGCCTTCAGCGGTGCTTCGTAGGAAACGTTGTTCTCTCTTGCTTCGGCTTCCGAAATCTTTGGATCTTCAAAGTGGTAGTCCTTGAACCTTAGTGATAATTTTGTGCCGGTGTAATCATCGATCGGGCTGACTTCGGCCAGAAGTTCGCCCAAGCCTTCCATAACAAACCACTGGAACGATTTGTTCTGGTGAGTTACCAGGTTTGGCAGGTCGAGGATGTCATCTGCCTTAGTGAAATAGACGCGCTTACCCTGTACGCCTGTAGGGTTCTTGACTTTAGCTTTTGCCATTAAAGCATTGCTCCCACTGATTTAACTCGCAGTCAAAGCCGCACACGCCATACGGCGACTAAGTTCACGAGAATTGATAAATTTGCTTAACAAAGACTATCGCCTGAGTGCAGTCCAGAGTGAAAGCTGAGCACAAAATCTGAGTCGTATAACAGATACGTTGAGGATTATTGACGCAAGCCTTCGCCTGGAATGTGCCAAGCCAAAGTTTCAGTTTTTATATCTGTTTTACTGCAGTTGATTTTCGGCCGAAGCTATCCTAGGAGCGCTTGTTTTAGTGGGGTCGTGAGGACGACATTAAATCCACGGCAGCTACCTACACTACTTCTATAACTTAGACTACACCTGATATAGTACTAAAGTCAAGACCAATGCCTAACGATCTCATGACCGTAGTACATCCCGGTTTCTGCGCCGTCCTTACCGATGCCGTAAGGGTCATCACCCGGGCCTGCATACACCAAGTCGGCCTGCTGCATATGCGGCAACATAGCAAAACCGCGATTTGTTAAGGGATCTGCAGTGCTGATTGAGGCCACATAGTCATGCACCACATCTTCTTGGCCTAAATCACGGCGGTTAGGGCTAAGCACAATCGGTCCGTTGCCGTACTTGTATGCCAGCCCTGCGCTCTTGCTAACCACTAGCTCTGCGGCATTGTAATGTTGTGCATCACTTGCACCGTTGAATAGCCGGTAATCTAGGTCGTGTGCCTGGATAACTAACCCGCTCCGGTTTCTTATACTGACATCACGCATAACCGTGGCTATACCAAGAGCTGCGGCAACGCGCTTTTCTCTTATGATAAAGGCGTGCAGTTGCTTGTCGAGTGCGAGGCGCATGGTGTTTTTTAGGGCATCGGGTATGCGGGCATAGCGGGCTGCCAAACCCTCGGGTAAGGCATGCCCGTGTCTTTGTTCATGGGTTACGAAATCATGAAATACTAATGACTGAAAAGGGGCTTTGGATTTGGTGACCGCCTTAAGATACATAATAATTCTACTAAAACATACTTGGACATTTTTGTAAATACTATAATTTAGCAATGACTTCGTCTGCGATACCGTAGGCCTTGGCCTCACGAGCATCCAGCCACTTGTCGCGCTCCATGTCTTCATGGATTTTGGCGGGCTTCTGGCCGGTGTTTTTAGCCATAATGCCTTCCAGCAGGTGCTTTACGCGTAAGCTCTCCTTGAGGTCTATCTCCTGGTCTGTAACCTTGCCGCGCGTGCCGCTACTTGGCTGGTGGATCATGACCGTAGCGTGCGGCAGCAGGTAGCGGTGGCCTCGCTCGCCCGAGCTCAACAAAAAGGCCGCGGCTGAGGCTTGCATGCCAATGCCGTAGGTATAGACCGGGCTTTTAATGAACTGCATGGTGTCATAAATGGCCAGCGCGTCATAGACATGGCCGCCGGGACTATTAATATATAGATGAATGGGTTTGCTGTTGCTCTGATTATCCAAAAACAGCAACTGGGCCACAATAAGATTGGCGGTATGCGGGTTTACATCTTCACCCAAAAAAACGATTCGGTCCTTTAACAGGCGCGAATAAATATCGTAAGCCCGCTCCATGCGGCCTTCTTGCTCGATGACGGTTGGAATAAGAATGCTTGCTGGTGTGTTCATAGTGCCTTTTACTGTACGCCCGTGTTTAGCACTCGTCAAGTATGAGTGCTAATTGTGCCCTATTTGCGGCGGAGTTTTTGCCAGCCGTAAAAAAGTGCAGCACCGAATCCTAAAGAGGTGGTCTCCTTGACAAATTGCACGGGGTCAGGCGAAATCAGATCATATCCGGCACCGACGCGCCGGAGCATTGGCGCCAAGGCGGTGCCTGCGCACAGCGCCCCAAGCGGTAAGATAATCCGGCTTAGATCGGGCCGTGCCGCTTCGGGCGGGGCGGTCTTTGGCTTGCTAGTTTCTGCAGCTACGGCCGCTGCCTGGCCCAAGCTGTCTTCGGTTCGTTTTGCGTAAGCTTCGCCCCACATCCAATCTAAGCGTTCGGCTTTGATCTCGTCGCTGAACCTAAGACCCATAAGCAGCTGTACGCTACCCCGCAGATCAGGGTACTCGCGGGCCAGGAAGTCCGCGTCTGATTGCAATTGGTAACCGTTAAAACCCCCACCTGCCTCACCACTATTTAGCGGCATATCCTGTCAGTTTCTCCAGGGTTTTTTCGGTCATCAAGCGGGCATGGATGTCGCGCAGCGCCTCGGGCTTGGCTAGCTCGGCTTGGGCAGCCGGGTCCTGGTATTGGGCTTTCATTATCTGCAGGCGGATTTCGGCTTCTTCGGGGGTTACTTCGATCTTCTCAGCCTCGGCAATTTCGCTAAGGATAATGCCTGCCTTAACGCGCTTTTCGGCAGCCGGACGCTTCTGCTCACGGTGCTCCCCGGCGGTTACACCTTCTTCTTTAAGGTGTTCTTCCCAGGTCTGGCCGCGGTAGGTTAGGTTCTGGCGCTCGTCGTTCTCGATGCGGTCAATCTGCTCATCTATCAGTACCTGCGGTATCTCCACCGTACTCTTGCTGGCAATCTTCTCCAGCAATTCATTCTCGAACCTGGTAGCCGATTCACGCTCACGCTCGAAGGTAAGCTGCTTCTTGATGTCTTCTTTAAGGGCCGCGACGTCCTTGAACGGACCTACGGCCGCAGCGAAATCATCATTTATATCAGGTAGTTCAACCTCTGATACTTTGTGTACGGCTACCTCAAAGGTAACCGTCTTGCCCTGCAGGGCGCGCACACCGTAGTCTTTAGGAAACGTAATCTTAAAGGTCCTTGTCTCGCCTGCTTTGGCGCCGATAAGGTTGTCCTCAAAACCCGGGATGAAGGCGTTTGAGCCCAAGCTCAGCGGGTAGTCTTTGCCGTCCGCGCCCTGGACAGGCGCAGCCTTAGCATCGGTACCCTTAAAATCTATCAGTACTTGGTCGCCAGACTTGGCGGCGCGCTCTACCGGCTTGTGGCTGGCCGCGCGCGTACGCAGCGATTCAATAACGTCACTAACCGCCTTGGCGTCTACCCCTACTACTTCTTTGGCCAGCCTTATCTTCTTATAGTCGGCCAGTTTGATAGCGCCGATGGTTGGTACCGTCACATCAAACTCCAGCTCGGTGTAGGGTACGAATTTTTTTATAGTTACCTCGGGGTTGGCTACCGGACGCATATTTTCTTTGCGAATAATCCCGCTGTAAATACGGTTGATAGCTTCCTCGATGACTTCTGATTGCAGTATGTTTGGGTTGAGGTTTTTCTCCACCATCTCCAGCGGCACTTTGCCATCGCGAAAACCGGCTACGCGCACTTGGGGGGCCAGTTTTTGCAGCGCGAAGTTTTTGGCCTTGGTTATTTCTGCAAGCCCGGCACGAATGACAAGCTTGGTTTCTGTAGGGGTGGGATTTGAGCGTTGGATATGCATAGGAAATAATCTTAACAGATACGCAACTGATTAGCAATTTGCGATTGGCGATAATCAAAAGACTGGCCATTGGCTATGGGCAAGGAATTGAAACTAAATGGCTAATCGCACATCGCTAATGTTTTGCTAACGGCAAATTACTAATTGTTAAATGGCTTTACGGTGGTCCTTAACGATGCTGACGATTCTTTGCAGTGAGTGGGTCTCTTCGGTACTGTTAGCCAGGTTTTTTATCTTGTAGCGTTCATCCCCGGCTTCTTGCTCGCCCACAAACATGACGTAAGGTACTTGTTTTTTGATGGCGCTCTTCAGCTGCTTGTCGGTTTTGCGGCCGGTGATATCAAAGGCCACATTCACGCCCATTTCGCGCAACTCGGCAGATACTTTGAGAGTGTGTTCGTAAGTTTCGCCGATGGATATCAGGTAAACATCTGTTTCGGTGCGGGTTTTTGGCACTAAGGCGTGGCTTTTCAGGAATTCCATCAATACTACGTCGCTGACGGCAAAGCCAACGGTTGGCACCGGCTCAACGCCAAACAGCCCCACCAAGCCGTCGTAGCGGCCGCCGCCAAACATCGAACGGTTATTAGCAGGATCGGTATCAAACACCTCAAAAACAAAACCAGTGTAGTAATCCAGTCCGCGCATAAGGGTAATGTCAAATTTGACGTTATGAATACCAAGCGCGCTGCAGATTTTGACCAGCTTCAGCAGCTCCTGAGCGCCGTTATGTTCCAGCAACTCCGCAGGCAGGTCTATTAGCGACTTGGCCTGCAGCAAAGCCAGCAGCTTGTCGCTGGCGCCCTGTTCGCGCAAGGACGGAGCAATCGAGGCCTCAATTAGCGCCTTGAACTCATTACCGGGCAGCTTATGCATCTTATCTATCAGGCGGGCAATGGTTTTTTGTTCGGTTGCATCCAGGCCCAGCCAATCGTGCATGACAAAGTTCATTAGCGCCCGGTTATTGATACGGATCTCGTACATATCGTGTTTGGCCTTAAAACTGGCCATAAGCGCGTCTACCATCTGCAGCATCTCAAGCTCGGCTGCCAGGCCTTCCACGCCGAACAAATCCACATTGAGTTGGTAAAACTCACGGCCGCGGCCCTTCTGCGGCCGTTCGTAGCGCCAGCATGACGGAATTGAGAACCAGCGGATGGGTAATGCCAGCTCCTGGCGCTTGCCGGCTACCAGCCGTGAAACGCTGGGCGTCATCTCCGGCCGTAACATGACGATGCGGTCGCCGCGGTCTTTGAAGGCATAGGACTGCTCATTTACCAGTTCGTCACCGCTTTTGGCAGCAAACAATTCGGCAGGCTCCAAGATGGGGGCATCGTACTCCTCGTAGCCGAAACTGCGGCAAACTAAGCGCCAGTTACTGAACAGCTTGTCCAGCACCCGCTTGTCTTCCGGGTAAAAGTCGCGTGCTCCCTTATAGGGCTGGGTAGACAAACTCATCTCAACACAACCTTCCTGCTGCAACCGCTCCTGGCCGGTATACTGACCGCATACCGCTGACAAAGTCATTAGCTATACCTTTGCTGCATCTAACGCGTCCAGCATACCAACCAGATAGCAGTTTCGCATTTGGAACGCCGTACTGGGATGAGTTTGGTGCCATATTAGCTCTATTGTATCTTAGAAACGTTGTAAGGATAAAGACAACTTACATCACTTACCCACATTGTTAGTATTATTATATCATATTTGTCAATATTTATCTATAATATATCCTACAAATTCATGGTATAGTACTTATGCTAATTCATAAACTCAAATGTAGGTAAAAAGCTATGTTCGACATCACCATCGCACAAATCTCCGGGGCCCTGACAGGTGCTATTTTTGCCATTGTCATCGCCGCGCTTATCAATTTTGGACGCGACAGCGATATATAGCTCCAGTTTCTGCTTGTAAGTAACAGCCCGCCGCGCCTGGTACTTATAGACTGGCGCGCGGCATTGTCTTAATTAGTTAATAGTGCGAATGAAGTAACTGCGGTGCGGTTAAATAATGTGGTGGGGATGAAAGGACTTGAACCTTCACGCATTGCTGCACGTGCTCCTAAGGCACGCGTGTATACCAATTTCACCACATCCCCGTATTTCCAGTTTAATTTAGAATGTACGTTTTGCTTTGAGGAAGAGCACGCGGGCGTGTATACACA
>JBATRZ010000045.1:0-17375 GCA_049292975.1 Saccharimonadales bacterium (SeqCode)
CCATTACGGTCACGGGTGAGGCGACGGTATCGGCCGAGCCGGACGAGCTGGTGTTTTATCCCAGTTTCACCATCGCCACAACGCAGGATTTGGCCGCCCGCGCCAACGAGCTGACAGCGGGTCTTAAAGCGCTTGGGGTCGAGGACAAGGCCATAAGAACTAATGCCAGCGCCTATGAGAAATACTATGACCTGACACGTTTGCCCGGCTCGGCTCCTGAAGAAGAAATAACCTTGCAGTTTACGATTACTTTGAACGACAAAGAGTTGGCCCAGAAGGTCCAGGATTATCTGGTGAGCCAGAAGGCCAGCGGCCAGATTACGCCGCAGGGCAGTTTCTCTGACGAAAAGCGAAAACAACTGCAAGACGAAGCTACTGAGAAAGCTGCCGCAGATGCCA
Organism: Saccharimonadales bacterium (SeqCode); assembly: GCA_049292975.1. Classification (GTDB taxonomy): domain Bacteria; phylum Patescibacteriota; class Saccharimonadia; order Saccharimonadales; family JACDBH01; genus JBGSWE01. Next base: position 400 of record JBATRZ010000045.1, read on the forward strand.
GAACGCGGGCCGAAAAAATGGCCGCCAACCTGGGCGCCGGCATAGGCAAGGTTGTTAAGGTAAGTGAATCCCAGGGCTACGGTATCTACCCAATGGAGAACGGAATCCGCGATATGGTTGCCAGTTCAGCAGACGCCTCAATGCCTATCAACCAAGGAGAGAATGACTTTACTTACCAGCTGCAGGCAGAGTACGAGCTGAAGTAGATATACCAGGCCTGCCAATTATTCGCCAGTGCCACAAACCGGATGGGCTGCAAATGGTGTTCTCATTGAAGTTAAAAATACTATATCTAGCGTAGGTGCCATCGGCTATACTACGGGTAATTAACAACAAAATGCTGGAAGTGAGGTGTAATTCCTCCGCAGTGCCGCTACGGTCATAGCCCGATACAGCAGTAAAGCATGCCCCGTAGTGAACTTGTTCTACTACCGGGGTCTCCCGAGCAGGAGTACGCCCGTAACTACTCGTAGGCTTACTACGGCCCTTGCTCATACAGGGAGACCCCGCAGAACCTGTTCTGTGGGGCAAAGGAGCGAGGGTTATTATTTTCCAATGCAAAATTTAGCCGAACGGCCAGTAATAGAACCAGAGCAGTTTGATACTGAAACACGCCGTTACTACGACACCGTGACGTGGCTGGCCGAGGCGTTACCGGGCAGTATGTGCACGCCGTTTGAATACCAGTACCGCGGCGGTGAACTTTATGCCAATGACGGCGGCGGGCTGCGGAATATATTCGATGATTCCATTAAAGAAGCCAGGGCGCTGCCTGTATATGAGCAGCGCCGCCGGCAACTAGAGATGCAAGAGTACGAGGACATGCTGGCCATGATGCGGGGCGACCGGCCCAATACCATGGTAGTTGTATCGGACTTCCCGCCGGAGCTTATGTATGCAACAGAAGATGCGGGCGGTTATAGCGTAAGCCGCAAACAGACCATGCTGCGTGTTCTTACGAAGACGCCGGGAGGCACGCTCAAAATGTACAGCCAGTCGCTGGACGGCAGCGACCGCCGGGGCTTAGAAGCCGTCTATGAATTTATGCAGACGCAGGCGCGTCCTGGTGAGCTGCTGGGGCAACGCATGTTCGCAGAAATTGACCAGGTAAACCAGGAATTCTTGGCCGAACAGCTGAGGACCGTCTACGACCGCAGCCTGCAAGCCCAGTACGGCGGGCAGTGGTACGCCGGCCGGCGCGGCGAGAAAGCGCGCAATACTTTTGAATTTGTGTGCGGGCAGGAGGATTTACTCAACGCCTATTTGATAAAAACGACGCAATTCAGCGGCGGAGCGGCAGATTATGCCCTGGCTGCAGCGATGACAGACCGTTATCTTGGCCGTACCGGCAAACCGGTTATTGTACGAACTTACGGCGGTGTCGCGGCTTACGAAATAGCCCTGCACGAGATGGATAGGGCTAGCGAGCTGGCCCAGGCCCGGGGCGAGACCTTCAGCGGCTGCGGTGCCAGCCTGAAGTTGAGCCGCGATCACCAGTCTGCCCAATCACAGTTGGAAGAGGCCGGCTACGGCAGCAAAGCCGCCGCCGGCGAGGACAAGTATGGCTCGTTAAAATTCAAATGCCCGAAGGGGCATGAGAATACACGGCCGCATGGCAAGCTGATCGAAAAATGCCAGGTATGTAAATGCAGTGTGAGGTGTTAGCAAGATGAGCCAGCTAACGCGCGAAGAGTACGAACACCAGGCGGCTGGTTGCGGCAGCCTGTGCGCTATTGATCATGACCGTATCGCGGCCGACAACCCGAACCTTATGCCGTGCGTGACCTGCCCGTTCTGCAAAGAAGTCGTGGCCGCCGTACTAACCGAGACGACTATCTCTTGCCCGGCTTGTGAAGTAACGGTAAACCGTTAAAACTACAATTTCTCATGCAGCAGTTCACATTTCACAATAATCTAGTATTTTACAAGTGACATTGCGGCTGCAATTAAAATGTAAATTGTTACATTAATGTAAAATGTAAATTGTGAAATGCGTGAATAAGATTATAAAAAGTAAGGGCCGTAACCAGCTGGTTGGCCAGAGGCCCAAGAAAATCGGCATTTACTCCGGCACATTTGACCCAGTGCATAAGGGCCATATTACATTTGCCCTGGAAGCTGCCAAGCAGGCTGGCGTGGAGATCGTCTACTTCTTGCCAGATCTTGTGCCGCACCGCAAGGAAGGGGTGACGCATTATGCCCACCGCACGGCTATGCTCAAGCTGGCACTTAGGCCATACCCTGCCTTACGAGTGCTGGAACTAGCCGACAAGCAGTTTACCATCACCCGCACCCTGCCTAAGCTCAAGCGGCTGTTCCCGCATGACGAGCTGCATCTGCTGATGGGCACCGATGTCCTGCAGAGCTTGCGTGAAGGCCACTGGCCGCATGCAGAGCGCCTGCTGGCCGAAGTGCGTCTGGTGGTAGGGGTGCGCGCCCAGGCTGATTTGCGGCGCGCCCAGCAGATCCTGGCAACAATCCAGCCGCACGGTCTGGCGATAGAGACGGGCAGGCCGGCTGCATCGTCCCGTGCTATCCGCAACGCCCTGCAAGACGGCAAAACCCATCATGAACTCCTGGAAAGTATAAAAAAATATATCACCGAGAACTGGCTCTACGTAACAGTCGAATCAGTGGCGCCAGCAAACAATTCGTGATGCGTCTGCAAGTAGGCCAGGTGTTTCTCGCGGTAGTGGCGGAACTCGGTCTTATTGAGGCCGTTCTTCCGAAGGAAGCTGCTGATTTTCTCTGAACCGATGAAGTGCGGCAGGGTAACATACGCGGCGCCTTCTTCGTACAATTCGGCGGCCTGTCCGGCCGTATCGGCCGTGGCGATATAAACGGCGTGCGGGTTGTTCTTTTCCAGCCATTTGGCCAAGCCGAGATTGGTCGGCAGGTCAGTCACGGTGGATACCACCAGGCGTGCGTGCTCCAGGTTAAGCTCTTCCAATAACTCAGGATCGGTGACGTCGCCGTACAAGTATGACTCGTTATTATTCTCGAGCGTGTCAATAACCTGCGGATCGTAATCTACAATGACATACTTCTTTTTAAAACTTTTAAACACCTTCAGGAACTCATGGCCGCCCTTGTGATAGCCGATCAGCACCAGTTCGTAGTGTTCGCGCCTCTCGCGGCGCTCCTTGACCTTCTTGCGCTCAAACATGTGTATGTAACGCTCAAAGAATTCGTACAGGTTGTCCGAGTAGATAATCATGTAGGTAGAGACGGCTATAGTAATAAGGGCGACCATGGTAATGAGCGATACGGCTGTCTGGCCGATAAGCCCCGAACGCTGGGCAAGCAGCAGCAGAATAAGTGAAAATTCCGACACCTGAGAGCCGGTCATGCCAGTTTTAAAGCTGGTCTTCTTGGTGTAGCCGCTGATACCCATAACACTCATCACCACCAACGGGTTGGCAACCAAGACTACCAGCGATAGCAGAGCTGCTTGGGGCAGCACGCTGGTGATATTCTCTAGCTCCAGGTGCGATCCCAGGCCTATAAAGAACAAAACAATAAAGAAATCGCGCAGGATCTTCAGGCGTGAGGATATCTCCTGCGAGTACGGCAGGCTGGCCAGTACGATACCGGCCACAAGGGCCCCAATCTCAAGCGAGAATCCGAAGTGCTGAAACAGGGCGGCGACGCCCAGCGCCCAGCCAATGGCGAACAGGAACAAGAAGTCCTGGCTTTTGGCCAAGATGCTGTTCATATGACTTATAAAGATAACGCGCACTAGGACCAGTGCGGCAACAAGACCGGCGAACTTGCCTATCAGCGCGCCGAAGTCGGCGGCACTGACACCGCCGCCCGAGGCCGAGGCGGCAACGACGACCAGCAAGAAGGTGGCGATAATATCTTCGACTAGCAGGAAACCAATGCTGATCTTGCCGTACAGGCGGGTCAGCTCCTTCTTGTCCGCTAACAGTTTAAGGATAATGATGGTGCTAGAGAACGACAAGCCGACGCCCAGCAGCAGGGCTTCGGTCATATCAAAGCCCAAGGCACGGCATATCAGGTAGCCCAGGCCCGTGGTGACGGCAATCTTGACCACGGCGATACCGCCGGCGATCCTACCAACCTCGCGGATAATACGCGGGTTCAGCCCCAGGCCTACGATGAACAGCAGCAGGGCAATGCCGAATTCAGAGAAAACGCTTATGGTCTCGGTGGATTTGATAAGGTTAAGGAAGGTCGGGCCGACCAGCAGACCCGTTAGGATGTGGCCGATAATCATCGGCTGGCGGATGATGCGCATGAACAGGCTCATGCCTACGGCAACAGCTATGACTATCGAAAGTTCAGTGAAGACAGAATCCATATTTCTTTTCGCAGGTACCTTACGTGGTATTCTAGCATAAACCGTGAACCCATCTCACACTCCCACTCCAGCCAAAAATGGTTTTGACGGCACGCCCACACCCCAAGGAACAGATTCCTTGGGGACCCCTATGCTTTGCCGGTTTCGCTTCGCACCATACCTACGGATATGCTTTGTCGCGATAATCAACAAAGCGCACTCGGCAAAACCACTTTTGCTTAACAGACTGGGAGTGTAAGATGAATTCAATGAAAGAACGTTTTCGTAAAATCGCCCATAAAGTGTCTTTGGCAGCGGGCAGCCCCGTAGCCTTTAGCCTGGCAGTATTGGTCATAGTGGGCTGGGCGCTGTCTGGATCGTACTTTGATTACAGCAACACCTGGCAACTGATTATCAACAGCACCACTACCATCGTCACCTTCCTGATGGTGTTTTTAATCCAAAGCACTCAGAACCGCGATGCCAAGGCCATGCAGCTCAAGCTGGATGAGCTCATCCGGGCAACCAAGGCGCGCGATACCTTTATGGATATCGAAGACGTCAGTGATGACGAGCTGGCCCACATTACCGAAGAATTCCGGCGTGTGCACGAGGCCACTAACCACCCGGCCATCAAAAAATTCCACGCCAAGCTGGAAGCTGCACACAAAACACGCAGTTCCCGCAAAAACACTTGACTTGCTAGCTAAGCGTTAGTATTATCAGCCTATCCTAGTTGCAGATGCGAGCTGCGAGACGGAAAACAAAAATTAATAGCAGTAGCAGGCGAATGAGAGCGTTTGCTATTGGCAAAGAAAAAAGGTCAAGCAATGCCCATCAAGGTAAAGGTTCTGTCTAGCCAGCCTTCAAATATTGAAGTACGTGTCCGTCGTCCGGCTTGGGCGGACTTTATTAAATATTAATAATCCACTGTCTATTCAGGGGTGCGCGGCAGTGGATTTTTTATTGGAATTTATTCTTAATTACCTTCTTCAGACGAAGAAGTTAGATAATTTGGCTCTTTATTTGAAGAACAATGAATTGGTTCTTGGTTTCTAAAACGGGCCTATTGGGCGCTGGGGTCCTGGGTAGGAGTGATTTCGGTACTGCCACCGGCCGGCAAGGTAGCGTCTGTTGAAGATGCCGGCGGGGTGCCGCCCTTGGACTTGATGGCCTCATCAAGCAGCGCGGAGAATTCTGCCAGGCTGCCGCCGGGGTTTTTCTCTAGCTTTTTGCCGTCGAGTACAAAGCTTGGCGTAGACTGGATATTAAGGGCACGGCCGGCCTCTAAGTCGGCGTTAATGAGGGCGTTGATTTCGCTGCTGCGGTAATCCGTCTTGAACTTTTCAATATCCGCTATGTCTATGGCCTGCGCGTAACCCTCGAACAGACTCTGCGGATCGCTGGCATCCTGCCAGGCGGTCTGGTTCTCAAACAGGTAGTCGTGCATTTCCCAAAACTTGCCCTGGGCGGCGGCGGCCTCGGCGGCGCGGGAGCCGGCGCGGGCGTTCTTGTGCAGGGCTTCTAACGGGAAGTGGCGGAACTGGAAGGTGACGATGCCCTTGTACCTGGCTTTGACCTCTTGCAGTATAGGATGATAGGCGGCGCACGCAGAACACTGGAAGTCGCCGTATTCTATGAAGACCACACCGCTCGAACCTTCTTTGACGTGATTGGTCGGCTCGGCGGTGCTCTCGGGCGCCGGCTTGGTCAGATACCAGAAGCCAACTGCGGCTAGGATTATGCCTAGAACAATACCAATAGTGCGCTTGTTCATTCCGTTAGCAACCGCTATACCTTCCTCGTACTAAGTACGTTTTTAGTGCTCCTCGGTATTCAAATATTTTAACTCTCATGTTAGCCTCCTGGTTACTTACGGGATTCATGATCCCCCTCATTTCAATGCACCCATAATACCGTACATTCGGACGAATCTCCATCCTGGCTGGTGTTTGCCGGTGTGGGCATGTTGGGTGCTACAATGAATGCAATATGATATTGCTGCTAATTATTGGCTTTGCCGCATCAGTGCTGCTGACGGCTATGTCTCTGTCCTTGCGCAGCTTTACAACACCGCAGCTGCGCTACTGGGCTCGCCAGGGCGATGCGGACGCTAAGGCGCTGTATCCGCTCAAAGCCCGCGGCTCGGCGGTGCTGCTGACGATAGAACTGTTTAGGGCGCTGGCTATCAGCGGCACGCTGGTGACACTGGCCTATTCTATGTGGGGCGGCTTAGCCTGGCTAACCGGCGCAACCGTGCTGTTTGCGGTTTTTGTGGTCCTGAGCGAGCTGTACCTTAAGCCGCTGGGCACCCGCCTGCTAGTATGGTCCGGTAGTTGGCTGCTAGCCCTGGCGCAATTCCTGAAGCCAGTCACCCTGACCCTGGGCCGCGTACTGGACCGGTTCATTGCCAAACAGCCCGTTATCATGACGCGCAGCGAGCTAATGCACACCATCGGCGCTCTTAGTCCTGCCGATACCGACCTGAGTGCGGATGAGCTGCGCATCATCAAGCACAGTATGGCCTTTGGAGAGAAATCGGTGCACGATATCATGACTCCGCGCAGCGTCATCGTTAGCATCAAGGAAGACGATGTGTTGAGCCCTGTACTGTTGGACGAGCTGCACAAAAGCGGCCACTCGCGCTTTCCGGTCCTGGCGGCCAACGAAGATCACGCCGCTGGCATCCTGTACACCAAGGACCTGCATGACCTGAAGCGTCATGGGCTGGCGGGCGAACTCATGCACCGCCCGGTGCACTATGTAAATGAGAACCGCGAGCTGGATCACGTCCTGCAGGCATTTATTAAGACCAAGCAGCATATGTTCATGGTTGTGAATGAATTCGCCGAGATAACCGGTCTCGTGACTATCGAGGACGTCATGGAACAGATATTAGGCAAGCCCATCATCGATGAGTTTGACCGCTACGACAGCATGCGCGATGTTGCCGCCGCCCGCGCCAAAATTGTGCGCAAACAGATTAAGATGGTAGAATAACCCCCCATTATGTCACTGGGTCTAACAGCGAGATCGCTGGAGAAATCCAGGCGAGAGAACAGGAAGAGATAGCCCGGTTGGTGCGTATGGACTGCAACTGCTTGTAGCTGATGCATTGAGTGAGCCTGCGATGATCAAGCGGCAGGCAGAGGAGTTGGCCGAAGCGATGGCAAATAACCGCGAGACCGCAAGCCGCTATGATTGGCGCCGGCACGAGACTAAACCAATACAGATAGACTAGAAATAACTCCTTGGTTCATGGCGATTAATCTTCCAAAAGGAGAAAGAGAGGGCTGATTGTCCAGCCAAGGCCCATGAGGGTTTGAAGGGCTGTCTGCGGCAGGGTCGAAGATGAGCGCCTTTTACCCTAGAGCGGAGGAGCGTTTTGCTGGCTATAAATCTCCATAGCGGTGAGGCAACCTCTTATACCGAGGACCGCATAGATAGCGCGGTACACGAGATTATGAAATCTGCAGGCACGATGGCAATCGGTATTTTGCACAGCACCATTGGTTCGTTAAATAACCTCTACGTTTTCTGTCCGGCCGGACCAAAAGTGTAGATGATTAACAGATGCGAGCTGCCTCGTATACTTGAACATAGGCGCTCAAGCCAAGATGCTCGACAAGCCTCCTTGTGTGTTCGGTATAGTCATTGTCGCTCAGCCAGACACTTTGCTGGGCTTGGCGGAATCCCAAGCGCTTCAGATAGCCTCGGAATGCGCGCCGCAGATTGGCTTCGTCTTCTGGAATATCAAAAATGACCATCAGCACCACATCCTTCTGCAATTTTTTGGCCACGAAAGGCAGCACTTTTTCCCAGCCATCAAACGAAAGCTCGCAGGTATCCTGCACAAGCCCGCGTTTTTCGGCACGGTAATATGCGGCCTGAAGGGTTTTTCGCTTGTGGTTCGAAAGGCGCTCGAGTTCGTTAAAGAACTGGCTAGGGTTAAACGCAAGCATCATGTTGGCGCGTGAGTAAGGCATGAGACCCTTGAGAACAAAAACAAGTGGAGAATCTTCGCGTTTCATATCTACATAATACGTCCGGCCAGACTAAAAATGTAGAAATGACTCTTTAAGACGAACTTTGTGGTAGAATGACCCCTGATATGAGTTGGTTTCATTCAAATAATAATTCACGGGCTGCCAAGTAGACCAGGCGGTTACTTTGCTACAGCCCCGAATCAGCCACCAACCAGTCTAAAAATTTAGGAACATCTCATGAAACGAACACTAGCTACCGAGTCAGCAGGTCAGGTAGACGAACAGATTAAAGTGCAGGGTTGGGTGCATTCACGGCGTGATCACGGCGGCCTGATATTCATTGACCTGCGCGACCACAGCGGTATCGTGCAGCTGACCATCGGGCAGGGCACCGAAGGCTTCGGTCTGGCCGAGGAACTACGGGACGAATACGTCATCGAGGCTAACGGCACCGTCAAGGAACGGGCCGGGGAGCTGAAGAATCCCAACATTCCGACAGGTGCGATTGAGCTGGTCGTAAGCTCTTTGCGCATTCTCAACAAGTCAGAGGCATTGCCGATACTGGTCAATTCGGCCCAGAATATCTCAGAGGACAGTCGTCTGCGTTACCGTTATCTTGATCTGCGCCGCCCAAAGATGCAGCGGACTCTGAAGCGCCGTGCCGAATACTACAGCTTCATCCGCGCTTACATGGAGGAGAACGAATTTACAGAGGTCGCTACGCCCATTCTGGCCAACTCCAGCCCCGAGGGTGCGCGTGATTTTTTGGTGCCCTCACGCGTGCACCAAGGTATGTTTTACGCCTTGCCGCAAGCTCCGCAGCAGTTCAAGCAGCTGCTTATGGTGGGCGGCGTGCCGCGCTACTACCAGATAGCTACCTGTTTTAGGGACGAAGACCCGCGGGCCGATCGCCTGTACGGCGATTTTTACCAGCTTGATCTGGAAATGTCATTTGTAGAAGACGGTGAAGAAATCCGCAGTACCATGGAGCCGCTCATCAAGCGCCTGGTGAGCGAATTCGCCGGCAAGAACCTGCTGTATGAAGACGTGCCGCGCATCACCTATGCCGAGGCTATGGAGCGTTTTGGCTCGGACAAGCCGGATCTGCGCTTTGGTATGGAGCTGATTGACCTAACGGACGAGCTGCGCGATTGCGGCTTCGGCGTCTTTACTGGTGCCATTCAAAGTGGCGGAGCAGTCAAGGTCATCCGTGTACCGGCAGTATTCAGCCGTTCGCAGGTAGATGCGCTTACTGAGAAAGTTAAGGCCGAGGGTGCCGGCGGCCTGCCGTACATGGTCATGGAGAACGGCCAGCTGACCGCCAGCATTGCCAAATTCTTCAGCCCCGAGGATCTGGCCAAGATAGCCGCTAAGACAGAGGTGCAGGACGGCGAGACGCTGCTGTTTGGTTCTGATAGCCGGGCCAAAGTAAACAAAGTGCTAGGCAGCCTGCGCAGCCACTTGGGCGGCCAGCTGGAACTAAAGGATCCCGATATCGTAGCCCTGGCCTGGATCGTCGATTTTCCGTTCTATGAGCTAGATGAGAAAACGGGCAAGCTCGACTTTGGCCACAACCCGTTCAGCATGCCGAAGGGCGGTCTGGGCTCACTGGAATCCGAAGACAAGTTGGGCATCGTGGCCGACCAGTACGACATGGTGGCCAACGGCTACGAGATTTGCTCGGGCGCGGTGCGCAATCACAACCCCGAAATCATGTACAAGGTCTTCGGCGCGCTTGGATACGATGAGAAATACGTCGAGGCCAAGTTTGGTGCCATGCTAAACGCCTTCAAATACGGCGCGCCGCCGCACGCCGGCTGCGCCTTTGGTCTGGACCGCATCTTTATGGTGCTGACCGGCGAGGACAACATCCGCGAAGTCGTAGCCTTCCCCAAGAACGGCAGCGGCGTAGATGTTATGATGGCATCCCCCAGCGCGGCGGACGAAGCCCAGCTTAAAGAGCTTGGCATCAAACGCGTGGCCTAAGGCTATAATTTGGGCAGATTATCCTGGGTTTTAAGGATGCCATAAGCTGCTGCGCGGTTGGATACCAAGGCCGGAATTTGCACTAGGGACTGCCAGAGACCTTTGCTATGATAGATCTAAGCATAAACATTAAATATCTGTAAGGAAACCTACCTTGGATACAGCAAGTCCCATCAACACCAGGAATTCACAAGAAAGCCAGAGTCCGCAAGACACCGGAACGCCTGGCGCCAGCGACGCAGCAGATTTCCAATCAACCGCTCCTGCGGCAACCTTAAACGAGGGTGCAAAAAATTTGACCGTCCAGGAGACGGGCGAACCCGCCGATGCTATTGCCAAGGTTACGGAAGGCTGGCCGGCAGCTTGGGTTATCGGTATCGTCCTGCTTGTGGCCGCCGGCGGCTTTATCTTCTATAAGTTGCTCAAAGAATCCATCGACGAAACGGCTGAACCAGCGCCCGCGCCTAAGCCTGCCGCATCCAAGAAGCCGGCCGCCGCTGCCAAGAAATCCGCTGCACAGCGGAGTGCCAAGAAAAAGTCAGCCCCCAACCAGCGCAAAAAGAATTCCCGCAAGCGCAAATAACAAGCTCCCACACTGCTCTAAACATAAGCAGTTTGCTATAATTGTATCAAATGAACACCGCCCCGAAGGTCCCCGGCAAGGGGGGCAAGAAACTGCCCCCTATCAGTAAATTCGCAATAGAACCCGCCCTGCCCACCGGCAAGAGCACCATTAAAGTACTCAAGGATACCGAGACCCGTGATCTTGCGGCCGCTGCCGAGGACGCCAACAAAGAGCTTAGCGCCCTAAGTGACGGCGTAAAAATTAAAGTGGTCGTGAACACGCCCGGCGCACCAAAATCGCCAGACAACGAACTGGGCAGCCTGGATGAGCCTGCGGCGCCTATCGCCGATGAGCTGATCGAAACTTCGGAATCAGAGGAGGCTAACGATCCCCTCGCAGAATCACCAGCTGCGCCCAAAGATGATGAACCCAAGGCACCCGCCAAAAACGCAGACGACGATGGCATATCAGACGATCCCCTCACCGTTAAAGCGGTCGATGACATTATTGCCGAAGAGGCAGACAAGCTGCTCGAGGCCGAAGACGAAGAGCGCGAGGCCTTTGCGCTGGCTCAGGCAATGCCAAAGCAGCGTAATTTCCTGGCGCGCGCTTTGTCACGCCCGGGCGTGCGCTGGGGCTTGTTCATCGTGCTCGCCGCGGGCTTACTTGCGGCCGGCCTGGCGCCCGGCAGCCGTTATTACGCGCTTAACGCGGCCGGTGTGCGCTCCAGCCTGGAGCTCAAGGTCATAGATACCACTACCCAATTGCCGCTAAAGAATGTCATAGTCAGCGCCGGCGGCGCAGCGGCCCAGACCGATGATAACGGCATAGCCAAGCTGGCGGGCGTCCGTCTGGGCGCCACCAAGCTCGTCATAGAAAAACGCGCGTTTTCTAAGATAGAGAAACACATAACCGTGGGCTGGGGCAGCAACCCGCTTGGTGAATTCCAGGCTAAAGCCATTGGCGCGCAGTACAGCTTTGCCGTCAAGGATTACCTAACCGGCCAGCCGGTGTTAGGTGCGGCCGCTAAATCGGGCGACGGCGACGCTATCGCCGATAAAGACGGCAATATCGTTCTGACCCTAGATACGGCTGCCCAAGAAGATGATGCCTTGGTTGAGGTGTTTATCCGTGCCGATGGCTACCGCGAAGAGCGCGTAGAGGTGGCGGTAAGCAACCGTGAGGCCCAAGCAGTCGAGCTGGTACCGGCCCGCAAGCACGTCTTTGTATCCAAGCGCTCAGGCAAATCCGATGTCTATACGGTGGACATAGACGGCAAAAACGAGCAGAAGCTAGTTGAGGGCACCGGCCTGGAGCGCGATGATATCGCCCTTATTCCAAATGCCAAGGAGCCTTACGCCGCTTTGGTGACAACGCGCGAGCGGGTTACCAACGCCAGCGGCTATCTGCTGAGCACGCTTTACCTGGTAGACACATCAAGCGGCAAGCTCACCAAAATCGACCAATCCGAGAAAATACAGGTTGCAGGCTGGTCCAAAGAAGGCCGCCTGGTCTATGTCAAGATAGCCTCGGGTGCCGGCGGGGCCGATCCCAAGCGCCACCGTATCATGAGCTTCAACAGCAAGGATTTCGGTGATATGAAGGAACTGGCCACAGCCAACGCTTTCAACAACGTGCTGCTGGCGGGCGAGCGGGTTTACTGGTCGCCCTCAAACGCATTCCTAGAAGATGATAACCCCGGCGCTTTTGCTATAGGCGTGGATGGCCAAGATAAGCAGGATCTAGTGACGGGCAGGGAAATAACCGTCATGCAGCGCAATGCCTACGAAGCACTCGATCTTAGCGACGGCACCAATTGGTTCACCTACGCGCTTGGCAGCAACACCGCTGCCGCGGAATCCAAGGCACCGGCCGAGCAAGCCGGCAAGCTGTACGTAGATAACCAGGGCAGCACCTTCAGCCTATGGGTGGAAGATCGCGGCGGCAAGGGCACGTTGCATGCCTATGACCGCACAGCCCGCAAAGATTCCAGCCTTGCATCTATCAGCGGGCTCAAGGAGCCTATGTACTGGCTCAGTGCACGCGTTGCCGTATTCAGGGTCAAGGACAGCCGCGAGACGGCCGATTACGCTGTATCCTTGGACGGCGGCGAACCCCGCAAGATAACTAATACCGCCAACACCGCCGGCATCGACCGGCTCAATAGTTATTAGCGTAATCGAGACACCCATTCGCGGCCCTTTGCGCCTGTAGTACAGGGCAAAGGGAACCTCCGGCCTGGGTTTCTCACCCTACCCCATGAAACAGGTCTCATGGGGACCCCGTCATCGCGCTGGCAAAATGGAATACATTATGTCGGGCTGCTCTTCCCGAAAAAGCGGATACAAATGAAATCAGGGCAGAGCCCCGATTTCATTTGTGATTTTTTATTTTGGGCCCAAAGCGAGCAAAGAATTAAGTCAAATTATAGCGTAAAAGCTTATGTTTGTCAATACCCTTATTGTTCATGACTTTATGAAGCGATACAATGATGGGGCTACAACCTAAATAATTCAGAGTACCTCAATTGAGGAGTTTGACGTATGTAATGCGGCCATGTGTTGCGATTCGGACGTCAAGCTCTGAGTTGTTTAGGTTGTAGCGACCCACACGTGGTCGCTTTTTAATTGAGCCACGTGCCATATCAACCTAGTCAGGTAGCATTGTGGCTCAGAAAAATTTACATACCGCAAAACAACAGAAGCTAGACGAATTCTATACGCAGATTGGTGACATTGAACGCGAATGTTCCAGATACAAAGACCAGTTCAAAGATAAAGTTATATTCTTGAATTGCGACGATCCATTAGAAAGTAACTTCTGGCGTTATTTCGCACTTAACTTCACTCACTTAGGATTGAAAAAACTCATAGCAACACACTTCGAACGAACAAAGCCAAGCTACAAGCTGGAGCTAACTGGTGATATGAACGAAGACGGAACGGTAAATGACGGAGACATTTTAAAAACGCCTCTAAAGCAAAATGGTGATTTTCGTAGCCCAGAATGTGTGGAGATTCTGAAATCAGCCGATATTGTCGTTACCAATCCACCCTTCTCATTATTCCGAGAGTATGTGGAGCAGTTGATTAAGAACGATAAGAAATTTCTCGTAATCGGCCCTAAAAACGCTATCACCTACAAAGAAATATCTAAGCTGATAAAGGAAAATAAATTATGGTTAGGTTACGGATTTTTAGGCGGTAACGCATTCTTCAAAACGCCTTATTACAGTGAGTTTGGAAATGGAGTTTACAACCCAAAAACAGGACTAGTCAAATTTCGTAATGTTGTCTGGTTCACCAATCTCGACACCCCTAAACGCCATGAGGAAATAACCCTATTCAAGAAATTTACCCTAAATGATTATCCCAAGTACGACAATTATGATGCCGTTGAGATTTCGAGAGTCGCAAACATACCCGCTGACTACAAGGGGGTCATGGGCGTACCAATAACGTTTCTTGAAAACTACAACCCGGAACAATTCGAAATAGTGAAGTTTCGTAAGGGCGATGACGGTAAAGATCTAACAATTAACGGTAAGTCGCCCTACTTCAGAATATTAATCAGAAACAAGAAACTTAAGGAGGCGGCATGAAAATCCAATTACAAGAGATACCAGTGCGTGAAGTGGCAAAAGACTTCATAAATAACGATGAAGAAGGGGTTAGCGGGTACAGCGGCAAGCTAAACATACGGCCCAAGTACCAGCGCGAATTTATCTATAAAGACGCTCAGCGTGATGCCGTGATAGACACAGTACGTAAAAATTTTCCGCTGAACGTCATGTACTGGGCTAAGAATGCGGACGGTACATTTGAAGTTATGGACGGTCAGCAGCGCACGGTTAGCATTTGCCAGTATGTTACGGGCGATTTTAGTGTGAATTACCAGTATTTTCATAACTTGACCGAAGAAGAGCAGGAGCAAATCCGCAATTATAAGTTGATGGTCTATTTTTGTGAAGGTACCGAAAAAGAGAAGCTGGATTGGTTTAGGACCATCAACATAGCCGGTGAAAAATTAGCCGACCAGGAACTGCGCAATGCAATTTACACTGGCACATGGCTGACTGACGCCAAGCGGTACTTTAGCCGCACAAACGGTGCAGCATATAACTTAGCCAAAGATTACGTAAGCGGTTCACCAATACGCCAGGACTACCTGGAAACCGCTATCAAATGGATAAACAATGGCCAGATAGAAGCCTATATGTCCGAGCACCAGCAGGACCAGAATGCCAATGGATTATGGCTGTATTTTCAGAATGTCATATCCTGGGTGCAACTGACATTTCCTAAGTACCGCAAAGAAATGAAGGGTGTTGAATGGGGCGGCCTGTATAACCGTTTTACTGCCGAAAAGTACGATACCGGCAAGCTGGAAGCCGAAATCATGCAGCTCATGATGGACGAGGATGTTACTAAGAAATCTGGTATTTACGAATATGTTCTGACGAGGGAAGAAAAGCACCTGAACATACGCGCTTTTACCGACAATATGAAGCGCGAGGCCTATGAACGGCAGGCAGGCAAATGTATCCGCTGCGGGGAGAAGTTTGATATTTCCGAAATGGAAGCAGACCACATTACCCCCTGGATTGAGGGCGGCCATACCAACGCGGCTAACTGCCAGATGCTCTGCCGCGACGACAACCGCCGCAAGGGCAGACTCTAGGTTACTTAACCTGAAATCTTTGATTTCAGATAAAAAATTCCAAATCGTCTTTAGCAATTTGTCCCTGGTCTTATGGCGCATGCAAAACCTGCCCTGATTCGGGCAGTGTGGAAACGACAATTATTGCTGGGCACGTGTCTAAGCCCTTCTTCTGCCTTTAAAGAATAGAAAGAAGAAGGGTGAGTTGTGTCCAAGCATTGTGCTGTTTGACAGCAAGCCGAGTCACGGCGGGTTCGGGCCGGTCAGTTTTTTGGCTTCTTTTTTGCTGACCCAAAAAAGAAGTAACTTGCTTCTTGGTTTCAAGAAGATAAATCAGTCTTTTAAGACGCAAATCCGGATCTTGCCATCAGCGTGCAGGAAGCCGCCCAGGGCGCGGTTGCGCACGTCCAGCCCTTCGTGAGCTGTCTCGGTGAAGGTGTGTTCTAGCAGCTGCTGGCCGCGCAGATCCGATACGATAAGGTCGCGCTCGGCATTGGTATTAGGGTCAATCATATGGGTCAGCTGGCCGTTGTGGCGGATAGGCGCGATACCGATATCCCGGCTTGCGGCACCAACCCAAAGCTGGCGGCTGGTTTTGTCGCGTTCGGGCAGGTGGAAGCGCTGCCAGAAGGCGACATGAGTGTGGAAATCCTCCGGGCCGTCCAGATGACAGGCCCAGAACCGCACGTGATGGCGCAGGGTAGGGCTGTTGCCGAAAGGTTTTTGGAAGCCCAGGTCCTGCTTGCGCCCGAACAGGTACAAACTGCTGAAAGGCGCGTTGTGGTAATGCTGCCTTGTAACCATGGATTTCAACACCGTTAGTCCGCTGCGAAAGTTCTTTTTATCGGCGGTGTGCCAACCGGCCTGCTTGAAGGCGCCGATGATTTGCGCCCGCGTGCCTACCATGCCGATATTGACCGGATCGCTGGCAAAGCCGTCGGGTGTCACGCAGTATGTCGGCAGGTGCGTGGGCCGATAAAGCAGCCTGAATAAGCGGAAGGCAGCCGGAATAAAGAAATACGCGGTAAAGATGTAGGTTGCCAATAGTGCCGTAAACCAGCTGACGCGGTTGTCGAAGAACGGAAAGAATTTGAAGACGGCAAGATATACAACACCGATTCCGATGGCCAGTACCAGGAAGCGTTTTACTAAGCGGACGAGCCTTATGAGCATAATACTTCATAGTAGTTTAGCAGAATGCGGCGTGACCTGGTTTTTGACCGGTTGCTGTTCAGGAATCTTAATAATGTTGTACAATGGAGCCAATAAACCATAAGCGCATGTAAACAGCAAAGGAAGAACAAACTAATGGACCAGACTACCCAGGGTGCGCCAGATGTAAACAACGACGGTATCGGCGACAACGCCGCTGCTCCCGTAACTAATCCGCAGCCGGCCCCGGCCGATGCCGCTGCCTCTGCCGCCGGCGAGACTGCTTCGCAGCCTGCCGCCGATCCAGAACCAACTGAGCCAGCTC
>JBATRZ010000046.1:0-5432 GCA_049292975.1 Saccharimonadales bacterium (SeqCode)
CATACCCCCCTAACCCCAACCAATAGTTACCAAACTTGTCCGATCGGACATAAAATGTAACAATTTGTAGCATGGGCAGAAAACTCTCACCCGCCACAGTCTATATGCTTAAAGCGCTGTTGCCGTACTCAAGAGAAAACCTAACCCTATCTTTTAGTCCGGGAAGGTTCTTTTACGAGCTCGAAAGAAAGTCTAGCTACTCCAACGCCACCATCAAGGGGGCCTATTACCGCGCCCGTAAGCAAAGCCTTATTAGCGACGAAGTGCTTCCCCGGCTTACCGCAAAGGGTAAGCAGAAACTCCCGCCGTTTATCGCAACTACGCTGCAAGAAAACGCCCGGCTTATGGTTGTCTTTGACATTCCAGAAGAAAAGGCCGAGCTGCGTCGTCAGTTCCGTACACTGCTGCGCGAGCTTAAGTTCGAACAGGCACAGCTGAGCGTATGGATAACCGACTTTGACCACAAGGATATCTTGCTAGAGGCGGTAGAAGACATGCAGCTGGACGGGTATATCCAGATTTACGAATCAGCGAGGCTGTTCCCGTATTAGTTACCAAACTTGTCCGATCGGACAAGTTTGGTAACTGGTAATTTGCGGTATTTAAAAACGTTCTGCGGTGCGGGTTGGCCGTGGGGTGCTATCTAATGGCAAGCCCGCCGGGTGCGATTTGAGATAAGCGCAAAAAAAGCATTCTGGGGAGTGCGATTCAAGATGAAGAGCAAGCAAAAGGCTCCGGTTGTCGTCTGCATACTGCCGAAGCCTTTTGGCACAGGGGCTCCTAGTTAAATTCCATTTAGAGTGTGGGCCAAGGCTTCTGCTTGCTTAGTGCAGTTCGGGATGAAAATGAAAAACCAGAGCTTGAAGCGTATTCTACTATACGGTGAGCTCTGGTTTTTCTAATTTTCGCCCGAAATGTGCAAGCAGCAGAAGCCGCTAGAGGACTTCGATTTTCTTGACAGTGTCCTGCTTGACCTTGGCAAAAGATATGGTTAGCACGCCGTCTTTAAGCATGGCTTCGATCTCTTCTTCCTTGACAGGTACTGGCAACGCGATAGAACGGCTGAACTCGCCCCAGTAACACTCCTGGACAAAGTAGTTCTCTACATCATCCTCATTACCGGCGCTCAAGGTACCGCGCACAGATAGCGTATTGTCTGAGATGCTGACATCCAGGTCGTTCTTGTTCACTCCTGCGGTGCGGGCCTTTACGACCAGCTTGTCCTTGGTTTCGTACACGTCTACGGCCAGTTGGCCGGGTACGGGCTCTTCGTCATCCCAATCACTTGCCGCAGGACCAGCTGCGCCCTGGTCATCTTGCACCGGCTCGTCCTGAGTTGTTGGCATGTCGTCATCGCCCAGGAAAGCTGCAGTCAGCTCGTCTTCCATAAGAAGGTCATCATCATGATTCCGTCTTGCCATTATACCTAATCTCCCCTTCACTAAATGTTAAGCCTGAAAAATTACCCGAAAACATTTGCTTTTTTATCTTGGTACTAGTATAGCTAGAGAGGCAACACCGTGCAAAGGTTTTGTATACATATCCACAACATAATAAACACAACAGTCCTTATGCTTGAGTAGTTTTATGGGCGGAAGACTCGTGCCGCAGTTGCTAATCTGTTATTCTAGCGGCAAAGCGCATAGTGGTATACGCGGCGAAGCCAAGTAGCGTGCCGGCAGCCCATACGAGGCTTGCCGCCATAAGGTTAATTAGGCATAAGAACTTATTTAGCGGGTGGGATAAAGGTGACACATGAAGCTCGTTGAACAATTTTTCCGCATCCTTGCACCCGCCAACTGCTTAGCCTGCGGCTCTGAAGGGTCCCTGCTCTGCACCTGGTGCACAGAAGACGCCCTGCCCGGCGTAGTTCCGCGCTGTTACCGCTGCAATGCGCTCTCGCATAATTCGGCTACATGCAAGGCCTGCAGGCGCAAATCAAATGTCAGCCACCTCTGGATGCGCACCGAACATACGCATATTGCGCGCAAGCTCGTGCACGCCATGAAGTTTAAGTATTCAAGTGAGGCTGCGCAGCTGATTGCCCGAGAGCTTGCGGGCATCATACCTGCCCTGCCGCCCGAAACCATCATTACGTACGTGCCCGCCGCAACCAGTCACGCGCGCCAGCGCGGCTTTGATCACGCGAGGGCTATCGCCCGTGAGCTGTCGCGCCAGACGGGGCTGCCCTTCCTCCCTACCCTTGCCCGTCATGGTCAAGACAGGCAGGTTGGTGCTGGCCGTGAGCGGCGGCTGAGCCAAATGGCCGGGGTGTTCCGCCCCAGGATGCGCGCAAGTATTCCGGGCAGCACAATACTGCTTGTAGACGATGTCGTGACCACCGGGGCCACAATTGAATCAGCGGCCAAGGTGCTCAAAGCAGCTGGAGCCAAACAGGTAGACGCCGCTATCTTCGCCCAGGCTAAATAAAAAAGAACCCAAAAATAGGTTCTTAATATTCTGGCGGAGAGGGAGGGATTCGAACCCTCGAGACCGTTGCCGGCCTACCTGTTTTCAAGACAGGGGCACTCAACCACTATGCGACCTCTCCTTGTTGCCAATTATAGCATAAATTTGAAGTATGTTGCCCATACTGTTATGCTGTTGTATATGAGAGATACCCAGAGAAAAGGAGACATTGCAAACGCTAAGGCAATAAGTACATTCACTGCCTACGGTTATGACGTGTCAATACCTCTAACTGAGTCTGCTCTATACGATTTGGTTGTCGACGATGGCTTAAAAATGTACAGGGTGCAGGCAAAGTATTGCTCTTCAAAAAACCAGCAAGTTGGATTGCGTAGAATACACTCAAATTCAAAGGGCTACGTTGTTAAGCGTTACTTAAAAGATAGTTACGATTGGCTCTATATTTATAACTCGGATGGTACAGAACACCTCATAAAAGAGTGCCTTGAAGGAAGAAACTCTATAAAGCCAACACATAAAGACCTACTTATCCATAATATTCAACTACTAGTGAATAATGAAAGCAACATTGACTAGGTTGATATATCTGGCGGAGAGAGAGGGATTCGAACCCTCGCTGGAACTCGCGCCCCACTAACGATTTAGCAAACCGTCCCCTTCAGCCACTTGGGTACCTCTCCGTGCCGGAATGTAATGATGCGGTTGCCGCACTGCCGGCAATACTTGCTTGCCCGGCACTGCTGGCGACCCCACCATGCTTTCTCCATTCAATCTGGCTAATCCTCTCGCCAGATTGCTGAAGAACATAATATAACAGATGTGGATTATATCAGGATAGTTTCTCTCTGTCATCCCTAGTGACGCATAATAAAAGTGGTACAATAGTGCTTATGCAAGATGGGCAGCAATCAAACGAGCCGGGAACGGTGCTCCGGCCCGGCGATTCCGTATCTGAGGGTGACATGTTGCCCCAGGTTGCCAGCCCCCTGCCGCCGCAGCCCGCCGAAACCCCCCAAGCCCCCGGGCCGCAGCCCGCCGGTAACCCGCAAGACATGCCCGCTGAACCGCAAGACAAACCCGCTGGCCCGGGCGGCGCACACATAGAATGGACGGCGTCCGAATACATTGCTAACCCCAAGGGCGCGGGCTGGTTTAGCCTGCTTGCGGCCGGCTCGTTCGCACTTGCCGTAATCGTGTTTCTTGTTAGCCGCGACTATATTGCAACAGCAGTCATTGCCATCTTGGGCATCATCGTGGCTATCTTTGCCGCCCGCCAGCCGCAAGTCCTGAATTATCGCATTGATAGTTCGGGGCTGCATATCGGCAACAAGTTCTACCCCTACAATGGGTTCAAGGCGTTTTCGGTCGCGCACGAGCATGCCATCGGCTTCATCCAGCTGCTGCCGCTCAAACGCTTCATGCCGCCTCTGGTTATCCACTACGCCCCAGAAGATGAGGATCGTATAGCCGAAGTCCTGGCCTCGTACCTGCCCTATGAAGAACACAAAGCGGATGTGGTTGATGCGCTCACCAGGAAGCTGCGCTTCTAGCAGATGAGCGAGCCAGCCCCCCAGGAAGTGTCTGTTACCGGAGGGACAGTAAAGGATATCGAAGATTCCTATCCTCCTGCGCCCGCCTTTAAGGATAAAGGTTTGCCAACCCCTGATATGTTTTCACGGTTTCTTATTTTAGAGGGTTGGTCGCACTGGTTCTTCCGGCTGGGCTTTGCCAGCATATTCTTCGTGAACGCCATCTATGCGGTATTCAAGCCCGCATCGTTTGCAAGCTTGCTCGAAGCCAATGTAATCGCCAGTGCCATCGGCCACACCGATCTAATGGTTAAATTTGCCATCATAAATGACCTACTGCTCGGCATCTTTATCGTTGGCGGTTGGCGCAAGCAGCTTGTGTATGGCTGGGCCGGGGCTTGGTTGCTGCTGCCGGCCGGTCTTAAGCTTATGAATCTGGTCTTCTAGCCTCTCTTTTTCAGGATATCGTCAAACTCCAGCTTGGTCACTTTGGTAATTGATTCGGCCAGATAGTACAAGATGCCCGTAATGCCGGTAACCAGCGGCAGGGTGATGGCGGGCAGGCTGATAAGCCGCAGCCTGGCGTATTCCAGGTTGAAACCAGGCGTACCAGTGGGGCTTACTATAACGATCAGCGTCAGGATATAGCTGGCGGCTGCCAGCGCAAACAACAGCGCCACCAGCATGTACGAGGCGCGTACAGTGACGGCCTGCAGGCGCAGGCGGCCCGCCCTGGTCTTTACCGCCCCGTCTACCTTCTCCATATCAAGCACGTACGGCAGCAGCGTGTCTAAAAGCGGCTGCCTTATGGCCATAGAACCCAGCAGCAGCAAGGCTCCCGCCGCATACGGCATGCCCCGCCGCAGCGCCAGCCAGTCTTCACTTAGCCCTAACAGGCCTATGGCTCCGGTTACCAGGATGCCGCCTATCGCCAGCAATGGTAGCATGCCGATACGGCGCCGTTTATAAACTCCATACAGCTCAAGCCCAACCGGGAACGCCAGGGCCAGGAGCAGCCCATAGACCGGCCCCAAAGCCCCTTCCCCGCTATAGCGTGTCAAAATAAAGATAGGGATAACAAAAGTCACCAGCAGCTGCAGCCATGCGGGTACAATTTTCTCACGGCTCCCGGACAATCTTTTCTCCATGCTGACATCATACACCTACCAAGTACAAAGCCCCTCGGGAGAGGGGCTCTCTACTTGGTACACCCGGCAGGATTTGAACCAGAAACCTAATTATCCACTCGGCTAGCTCGCCTAATGGCGAGCGCTCGCTTGGCAAGCAAGGAAAACATTAGAGTCCGCTGGACTCTAATGCCTCCGGCCGTAGGTTCAAATCTCTGGGATATACAGCCAAACAAAAAGCCCGTGCAAGCACGGACTCTTTGTTTGGTACACCCGGCAGGATTTGAACCTACGACCTTCAGTACCGCAAACTGACGCTCTATCCAGCTGAGCTACGGGTGCTCAT
>JBATRZ010000047.1:0-3312 GCA_049292975.1 Saccharimonadales bacterium (SeqCode)
CAATAAGCGAGTACGGCTGCAGCGAAAAACCAAAGCGGCTGCCTGCCCCTTCTTTGCTATTAACCCAGACCTGGCCGCCGTGAGCGGTAACAATAGACTTGACCAGGTAGAGGCCAAGGCCGCTGCCGCCGATGGCGGTCTTGGTGCGGTGTGAGCGGTAGAACTTATTGAACAGCTCCGAAACGGTGCTCTCCGGTATGCCCGGCCCAAAATCCTCTACCACTGTCTCTATGTTACCAGACTTGCCCAGGCTGCTGTGTATGATGATGCGGTTACCCTGCCCGCTGTATTTAATGGCATTGTCTACCAGGTTGCTTAGCACTTCGTAGATACTGACACGGTCGATACCGACCGCCGGCAAATCCCCGGCGATGTCGAGTTCGAGCGTTTTGCCGCGCACTGAGGCCCGCAGTTCCAGGTCCTTGATAATGCTGGGCAGGACTTCGTTCCAGTTGGCCTCGCGCAGTTCCAGAGTCATCTGGTTCTGGTCTACGCGCGCCACATTAAGGATGTTGCTGACAAAGGCGGTTAGGCTCTGGGCGGCAGCGCTCATCTTGCGCATGAACTGTTTGTGTTCGGGGCTGAGATTCTCGCCCAGTTCATCCTCAAAAACCTCAATATAGCCGCGCAGGATAGTTAGCGGCGTGCGCAGCTCGTGCACGGCCAGGGCGACATAGCTGGTGGAATCATCTAGCTTGTCGTAGCTGGATGTACGGTCAAACAGCGCCAAAACAACTTCATTACCTGCCGAATCATCCTTGCTGTAGGTTGCCGCCAGGTCAAACTGCTTATCGGCTTTGGAATCGTCCAGGCCGATGCGGACATGTTCCCAAGAACGGCTATCGGTGGCGCGGCTGCTGCGGGCATCTTCCAGCCAGGCGTCAAAAGTATCATTTGTCGTAAACGACATGCGCAGCACATCGTAGACCGATTGGCCGATAATCTTGTCCCGTTCAAAGCCCAAGAAAGTAATGGCGGCGGCATTCGCCTCGGTAATAACCTGGTCTTTGTTAAGTATAAACAGGGCCAGCGGTATCTGATGCAATAGGCTGCCGCTATCAACCGGGGCCGCGCCGCCGCCGGCGGCAACGGTGCCGCCCAGTGAGTTACTGGCGAGCTCGTATATTTGCATGACAATGGCGCTCACCAGTTCGCGGCCGTACTTGAGTTCTTCTAGCTTGGGTGCCGGAACGTCGCTTTTACCCGGACTTACGTGCCAAACCGCCTGCCAGATCATCTCGATAGGTGCGACAGCGGCATTGTTTAATATGGCGAATGCCAAGGAGCCGGATATTAGGTATACGCCGGCCGCCGCCAGGATGGCATAGACGGGCGTTATGTCCAGGACCTCCCGCCCAACGGCGTATACGGCCAGGCTGGCCAGCCCGGGGATGAAAATGCCCAAAAAGTTAAGCGCGGTAATCTTCTGGGCAAACCGGCTCAGGTGGTTCATCCCGTTAGAAACCACTATACCTTACTCTTACACTGTGCGGTTGAAGTACTATGCAGGATTCAGCCGTCATTTGTATCATGTTAATCTTTTGATTTTTAACGGGATTCATCCCTTGCATGTTCTTGCAGGCTGAACTTACGGGGCTCACTGGAACGTCACTTTGCCGGCGCTATCAATCATCGTAAACCACGTCTGGCCGGGATTTAGCTTAATGGCGGCACCGGCAGAATCGGTCAGCTGCCATTGGGCAGCGCGGGCGGATTTGGTCCAGGTGCCCTTAGTAACGGTACCGTCCTGAAAAACAAAGACTTCACCTGAACCGACGGTGCCGTACTGGGTGTGCACACGGTCAGGATGGATGCCCTTGCTCATGACCGGCACCACAACGGCGTTTGGCGCCAGTTGGGCGCCGGTCTCAGCGTCTACGTGCGCGGCTCCGCCTTGTTTGCGCAGGTAGGTGTTACTGGCAGCGTCCCAGGTAAAGTTTACGTTATAAAGCGCGCTGGAAATTGCCAAGTTGATGTTGCCGGCATTCGGCGCAGCAGATGCAGCGGCGTCCTTGCGCGGCAAGCTGGGTACGGTGTCTGTATTTTTGTAGCCCCGTTTAGAAAATAGTTCAAGCAACTGGCTGCCGCTGCTGTACAGATTATGCGGTGCGTAGCGGTTGGATACGCGGCGGAAATACCCGGCCGTGTTATCCATATCCTGGATGCCCAGGGCACGGACGTCGCTGAGGGCCTCGGGCGAGCCGCCGGCGTGGACGATAGGCGCGCCGTATGGCAGGAACCAGTCGATATAATACGGGCGCAGACTGCGGATGGGGCCGATGTTGGCGGGCGCGTTGTCATGGAAGATGGCGTTAAAACGCGTAATACCGCCTTCGGCCACAGCTTCGGATATGATATCGGCTTCTTTTAGGCCGGATTGCGGGCGGGCCTCGGGGCTGTTTTCTATCTGGACGGCATAGATGGACTTGACGGCGCTGGCTTTATCTAGCTGGCGGCCGCTGACGCGCGAGGCAATGGTGGTGGGTTCCGGCGCGGCCGCGGGCGCGGCTGCCTGCTGCACTACCGGCATGGGAGCCGGGGTCGTGTCGCGCAGGATAAAGTAGTACACGCAAAAACCAGTACCCAGCAGCAGGCCGGCGATAGAACCTAGCATAATGCCCCACTGCACTTTTGTCTTGGGCTTTGGCAGCCTAAAATGCAGGCGCCGTTTAGAGGCGTGAGCTGCCAGAGCCTTCGGTATGAACGGGTCGGGCCCGTCTACCGGTATGGGCAATTCGCCGGAGTGATGCGGCGCGCGGGCAGCCTTATGCTGCGGCTGCGGCGCTGCATCATCCAGAGGAGACCGTTTAGGCCGGCGGACAAATTCATCCATTCCGTTAAAGCTCGCCATGCCTTACAGCTTGGTATGCATCTAAGAACGCACGGCAAGCGTCAGCCGTTGTTATAAATCCGGTCGTCTGCTGGGTTCTAGCGGGATCCATTAACGGCTATTTTACCACAAAGCTAATGCTTAACACCCGCTTTAGCGTCGCGGCCGGGCATCTAAACTGTTATAATCTATTCAATGTATTCGCAGGCATTACTAGGACGTCTTACGGCGTTATTGGCCCCGGATGGTTACACGCCCCGCGCCGAGAGCGAAGCGCGCTATGCGCCCCGCATTCTTGATACGGCTGCCGAAGTTATGCGCGTACCGCCGTCGCCGACGGGTTTTGTGCACATCGGCACCATCTACGCCGGCCTGGTCAATGAGCGTATTGCCCATCAGACCGGCGGCGTCTTTATCCTGCGCATCGAAGACACCGACAAACAGCGTGAGGTCGAAGGTTCGGCAGAGCTTATCATCAAAGC
>JBATRZ010000048.1:0-1530 GCA_049292975.1 Saccharimonadales bacterium (SeqCode)
GTAAATGGCAACTTAATGGCCTGCTTTTTTGCAGGCTCGCCAAGCACCAGTACGACTTCACTAGTGCCCTTAAAGTCATCTAGTGCCAGCTTTATATCTTGGAGTAACTTTGGCTTAGAGTCGTCAATAATCCGTAAATAAAGTTTGGTAATTTTATTATTTTTGGCCTGTGTCTTCTTGTCTGTCTCTTCCTTTGATTTTTTACCACGTCCACTTTTATTCGAAATCTCCGCACGCTCACCTGTTGGTTCATAGCTCTTCGCTTTTTCGGAGTCGATCTGCCTTGCGGTGTCCGGCATAAACTTAACTACATCACTTAACTCGCCATTTTTGTCCCGTGCCGAAATTTTTCCGGTAGACTCAATAACGTTGTCTCTTTGCCAGACGTCTTGGCTGTCTTTGAAAAGACTCGGAAATATCACTAGCTCTGTTTCGCCACTTCGATCTTCGAGTTTTACAAAAGCCATACTCTGACCATTTTTTGTTGTAATCTGACGAATATCAGCTATCGTACCTCCGATTGTGGCCACTTGGCCGTCTTTATCCGGTGTTAGCTGATTTATAGGTACAGTTTTTTCTTCCAGATATGCACCGAAGTCATCGAGCGGATGGTGACTTAGGTACAGCCCGAGCAACTCTCTTTCCCATACAAGGTAGTTATGCGCCGGTACTGGCTCAACAGGAGCTACTAGCTGGAGCGCAGGCAGAGAAGTAGTCGGGTCTGTACTATCTCCAAATAAATCTACCTGGGCGCTGGAGCGCTCCTTTTGTATTTTGGTAGCCATAGCGACTATTGTGTCGAGCGAATTTAGTAAGCTTCCTCGGTCACCAAACGAATCCATCGCACCCGTCTTGATCAAGCTTTCCCATGTTTTTCGGTTGACGATACGCGAGCTCACCCGTGAAATAAAGTCATTTATCGATGTAAATTCGCCGTCCTCTCGTGCCCGAAGAATCTCTTCAACAGCACCTTTACCAACGTTTTTTATAGCGTCCATTCCGAAGCGGATTTCAGCACGTACATCATCTTTATTGTCTTTGACAGAAAACTCGTGATAAGAGTAGTTCACGCTAGGTGGAAGTACATCAATCCCCATGTGCTTACACTCGGTGATTTCAATAGCTAGTCTGTCGATATTGTCCCAATCACTTGTCATAAGAGCAGCCATAAATGCAGATGGATAATGGGCTTTCAGGTAGGCAGTTTGGTAGGCAATTAGCGCGTAGCAAGCAGCGTGCGACTTGTTGAAACAGTATGCAGCAAAATCTTCTAGATTACCCCATAGTTTTTCGACTACCGGCCTGGGTACATTATTTGTTTTTATTGCGCCTTCAATGAAGTCGCCTTTGAGCTTAGCCAAAACTTCGGGAATCTTTTTACCAATACCTTTTCGGAATGTATCAGCTTGACCACCAGTGAATCCACTCATCTCACGACTGATCTGCATGACCTGCTCTTGATAAACAATTACACCGTAAGTAGTCTCTAAAGCCGGCTGTACGGTCGGGTGTATATAGCTTATTTCGGTC
>JBATRZ010000049.1:0-3166 GCA_049292975.1 Saccharimonadales bacterium (SeqCode)
GGCTTAACCATAAAGATACCGGTCCGCCGGATTGGAAAACTCTAAGCAATTCGCTTAGCGACGCGGCAGGGGTACGCAGCGGTTTCGAGCACGAAGTACGGCAACAACTGGTCGAAAAGGGTTACATAGATTCGTATTCTGCCATCTCATTACGCGCCAGATCCAGCAGGGGTGCGTCATGGCTGGCGTTTGCAGCCGCTGTTGTCTGTACGGTTGTTTTGCTGCTGCGCGGATATGACACCGACAGTTTGAGCGGCGGCTTCCGGGCAGTCCAAAACGTAGCGCTGGTACTGGCCGGAATAACCGGTGCGGTTATATTGTGGGCAGGCCTCATGGTATTGTTCCAGCTGCTGCGTCTCATTTATCGTAAGAGTGCTGGATACCCGGCCCAAGCGACGGATTTATACAAGCAAAAGTGGCCAGCCGTAGCGGGTTTTCAACTGTTCGTACGCACGGCCGAGTTCAGCCGGCTAGAAGCTGATGCCAATATCATGGATGCAGCCATGCCTTATGCAGTGGGCTTGGGCTTTAGGCCCGATATGGACAAAATGATGGAAAATAACACCCGTAATAACTAGGGTATTGCCGCAGCGTAAGCTTTTTTACAGAAATTCTGACTGCATTATTATACGATTTCAAAATGACAAAGAGGGTTATTAGTGCCGATACCTACGGCCGCGGAGCGGGCCCTAACCCTGCCTCGCTTATGCGCGATGCCGTGCTTGATGCCATGCCCGAGGCTTGTCATGGCTGCCCTGAGGCGTTTGAGCGTTCGTACCGTATCGGCCAGCTGGCCCTGCGTGAAAATATTCCGCCCCGAGATGCTGCTGAATGGGCGTGGGGTAATCCCGGCGTTTGCTGCCGCGAAGCTGTAGAAATTGATTGGGTGCCTGCTGAAATTATACCCAGTGCTCATAAAGTTCCCGAATTCGCCGGCGTATGATTAAATAGTGCTAATGGCTAAAACCAAAATAAAAACCCGCAAAAAGTTAATACCGCAGGAACCAGACAGCGTTTATGTATTGAAGATAGTTCTGTATATGATAATCGGCGCGCAGTGGCTGCGCGTTACAAGGGGTGACTTACACATCCCGATTCCCATCGGCCTTATGATAGGCGTACTGTTCGCGCGTATGGACCGTTTCCAAATAGACCGTAAGATAGAATACGCCGTGCTGCTGGTGAGTATGTTTATCGCCTTCTGGCTGCCGCTCGGCCTCGAACTGGTTCTATAACACGATAAATATAAGCCGGCATAACCACTAAAAAGCTTACGTCTCAGCTCTAAGTCATAGTAATAAATACATCGTATTGACAGGGGTTAGCTTTTCATGCTAATCTGTAGAGGTATTTAAACAAATTGTGTACGAGCGCACTTGGCTCATGGGCAGGTCTACAGGGGTAGAAACCGCTCGCGGCCAAGTATTTTTACGCCTTGCACCCATTTATTAACAACCAAAAGATTGCAGCTGAGCACAGAAGCCTGGCGCAAGCGAAGCACACAGCTTGCCGTAACTAGTATACGGTGAAGTGAGTGCTGAAGCTTGCGGCAAGGTTATACGCCAGAAGTGACGGCGGGCTAACTGTTCTACAGATTGGCAGGCCGGCACGGTGCAAGTTTTTGGTAAGGAGAACTATGAAAGCTCTAATCACTCGAAAGGTCGGCATGACCAGCCTCGTCGCAGGCGACGGTGTTGTGACAGCTGTTACCTTGCTTTCCGCTAGTCCTTGCGTTATTACGCAAGTGAAGACCGCCGGGACCGATGGCTACCAGGCGGTCCAGCTTGGCACGGAGACAGCCAAGCATCCGGGCAAATCTGCCTCCGGCCACGCAGCCAAGGCAAAGCTCGTACCATCAAAGATTTTACGCGAGATCCGCATTGATGAGCTTACAGAAGATTTAAGCGTTGGCACCGAACTGGGAGCCGGCGTTTTTAATGTCGGTGACGAAGTCCAGGTAACGGGCACGTCAAAGGGTAAGGGTTTTGCCGGTACTATCAAGCGCCATAACTTTAAGCGCGGCCGCAAGACGCACGGCGGCCGTTCTTACCGCCGCCCCGGTTCTATCGGTTCGATGTACCCGCAGCGCATCTTCAAGGGCAAGCGCATGGCTGGGCAAATGGGCGTAGACCAAGTCACCGTCAAAGGCCTTAAAATCGCCCTGGTTGATGTCGAAAACAACCTGATTGCCGTTACCGGTGCCGTTCCCGGTCCGCGCAAAGGTATTGTTGTCCTGAAAGGAGCTAAATAATGGCTACCCCAACATTTACCAAGACCGGTAACAAGGCTACAACTGCAGCCAAGCTTCCAAAGGAAGTCTTCGCCGTCGAGACTATCAGCCACGAACTGCTCAAGCAGGCTTACAATGCCTACCTGGCCAACGGCCGCACCAACAACGCCCGCGCTCTAAAGCGCGGCGAAGTCCGCGGCGGCGGTAAAAAGCCATGGAAGCAAAAAGGTACGGGCCGTGCCCGTTTCGGCAGTATCCGCGTGCCAATCTGGCGCGGCGGTGGTATCACCTTTGGTCCAACCGGCGACGAAAACTACACGCACAAACTGCCAACCGGCACCAAGCGCGCGGCTATCCGCCAGGCTTTGACTGTTAAGGCTGCAAACATCGTTGTCATCGAAGATTTTGATGCAAAAAGTGGCAAGGTAGCCGACACCGTTAAGCTCTTGAGCAAAGTAAACGCATCCCGCAACATTCTGCTGGTCGTTGCCGAGAAGAATGACATGACCGACCGTGCTACCCGTAATGTCGCCCAGCTCAAAGTAGCCCAGGCCCGTTACCTGAACGTCTATGATGTACTGAATGCCGACACTATCATCCTGACCAGCAAGGCAGTTGATATCGCAACCGAATGGCTTGGAGGTAAGAAGTAATGAATCCTGTTACTAGCCCCAAGAACAAGAATAAGTTACCGGCCGGGACTCAAGCCCAAACCGCCACTGTTTCTAATAAGATGAAAGAAATTACCCTTATTCCGCGCGTCAGCGAGAAGGCCTACGCCCAAAGCCAGGCCGCCGGCATTAAGACATATATCTTCGAGGTTCCCTTGAGCGCCAATAAACACACTGTTGCGCGCGCTATCAGCGTACAGTACGAGGTTACCGTTACTGAAGTCCACACCACCAGGCTCAAAGGCAAGACCAAACAGTCTTACCG
>JBATRZ010000050.1:0-1874 GCA_049292975.1 Saccharimonadales bacterium (SeqCode)
AAATGCAACGCATTTTGACTCGTGAGTCGAATTCCCTCCCGGGTACCAAATTAAGAGCCGGTCCTGGTGACCGGTTTTTTGTTTGGCTATTCTTGGGCGGGATCGACCACCCGGCCTGGCGTGGGCTCAAGTCCCATTCAATCCATAATTAAAAAATGACCCTTCAGGGTCATTTCCTAATTCTGGGGCGAGTGATGGGACTTGTCCTTTCATCGCCTAAGTAGCTAAAGCTACTTAGTCGGACAAGCTAGGAAAACATAAACTGCCACTGGCAGTTTATGACCACACGGCCTGGCGTGGGCTCAAGTCCCATTCAATCCATAATTAAAAAATGACCCTTCAGGGTCATTTCCTAATTCTGGGGCGAGTGATGGGACTTGAACCCACGGCCTTCTGTGCCACAAACAGACGCTCTAACCAACTGAGCTACACCCGCCACGTCGTCGCTGTGTGATGCTGGGATAATCACACTGCCGGCAAAACAAGTTTGTCCAGCACTGTTGATTATCCCACCAAGCCATCTCCTCTCAAAATTCCAAACAGCGGGCAGGCCGCTTGGTTTGAAATTTTGGGGATTTACAAGGGGTTATTTTAGCATGTATGAACAGATTAAGCCACCCTTGCAATGCTCAGGAAACCTGAGCATCGATTTAAATAGGGCTTTGACTAGGCGATTACCCGTTCAAGCAGATTGCCAACCACGAAGGAGATTACCGCCGCGGCAAGTCCCAGGCCAAGCGACTCCATGACAGCTTTGCTCTTAGGAATCTTGGTGATACGGGCGCGTAGCAGGCCGATGAGCCCGAAGGCTACCAGTGTCAAGATGACGGAATAGACCAAGGCATCATTAGTGCTTAGACCAAGCTTAAAGATGAAATCCAGCGTGTACACGGACAGCGGTATAAAACCTACCAAAATGAATGACAAAAAAGTTGCTACCGAAGCCCTGATTGGTGATTCGTGGTCTTCCTTTGTTGAATTACCCTTATGCACGGACAGGTCCTGCTCGCTTTTTTCGCTTAAGTACGAGCCTACCGCCATCGAAAAGCCATCGGCCAGCACATTGGCGAAACCTAGTATCAATATGACACGCACGCTTAAGTTTGCCCCGGCTGCACCCGTTACGACCGCAAAAGTCGTAACGGCACCGTCCATACCGCCGTATACGAACTCACGTAAATTGTTTTCAATTGTTTTAATCATGTGTTTATTATATCCGTTTCAGCGCTTCTATAACAGGCTTAAAGCCAGCAATGCCGCCGCAGGCAAGGCTATATTGTCGGTACCGTACACGGCCAGGTTCTCTATGCACACCAGCAGCAGCGGCAGCATTACTGCGAACGGCCAGAGTGCGGCGGGGTCTGCAAAGTAACCATCTACCAATAAAACGCCCGCGATGATAATTATAGATACAACCAAAAAAACCGCGCTGCCGATTAAGGATTTCGGCTGGCCAAACAAGTAGTACCGGCCGTGAGTACGCCCATAGGTTACGCCCGCAACCGCAGCCAAGCCGTCCGCCAGGCTTACCTGCAGGATACTTGCCGTAAATATCCACGGAGCAGGCTCAAAAGCAGCAACAATTAACACACCGGCTCCAAATAACACATCACCCCAGCTCTTGCGCTTGACCGCATGTATGGCATGAAAGTAGTTGGTGTAACGGTTGATGATGTTAGCGATTATGAAACAAACCGCCAGAACCATAATCCACCGGTACTCAACCCAGAACGGTAAGAAGGCTATAAAGATACCCGAGCTAATGTGTACGAACTTGCGCGCCAGCTCATCATAAATATGAGCCCGCTTCCAGGCTATCTCGGACACAACCAGGATTAAGGCGATCCCCATTGCCGCCAGAATTGCATTTACCA